>JAHJGG010000071.1 GCA_018824545.1 Patescibacteria group bacterium
ATTTTCTTTTTTATATTCATAATTTGATTATACCACCATTTCCAAAATTTTGCTAAAATACGTTCCAACTTCATCCCACAAACAGAGCAAAAATCTTTTAATTAAGTGATTTTTTTTTGTACGTTTCTATAGTTGCATTTAAATATAAATATGATATAATAAGGACAAAGTAAATTTTTTTTCACACAAAGGTGGTAAGATGCGGAAGCTTGCGAGCAAACTAAAAGAAGAAGTGCGTGATATGGAAGAAAATAAAGTAGATGTGAGGCGCGAAGACAAAACTATTCGAGAGTTTAATATTCCTGATCAGAAAATTGTTGGTCATATAGTAACTATTAAATCTTTGAAAGTTATCAAGAATCATGAGCCGATAAAAAAAGACATAAATATTATATTAAGACAAAAAGATAGACTCCTAATTTCCGGACCAAATGGAATTGGAAAAAGTACACTACTTAGATCAATATTAAATGAAACAAATGATGATGTTCATATTTTGAAAGATACCAAAATTGGTTATTACAGTCAGGATTTTGCAACACTAAATTATGATGAGACTGTTTTTGATTCTCTACAAGGTATAATGGCAGAGGGAATTGATGTTCAGGAAATGCGTGCTGTTGCAGCTGGATTTTTGATTACTGGAGAGCTTATGGGACTAAACATCTCACATCTTTCAGAAGGTCAAAAAGGACTGCTTTCGTTTGCAAGATTAGTTTTGATGAGGCCAGGCCTACTAATTCTCGACGAGCCTACAAACCATATAAATTTTCGTCATATTCCAGTCATAGCAAAAGCTATCAATAATTATGAAGGCGCAATGATTCTTATAAGTCATATGCCAGACTTTGTAAAAGAGATTAGATTTGATAGTGAACTTGATCTGGGGAAGTTGTAAAAGCTCAAATTTTTTGCATATTAAAAATAAATACCTAATACCTAATACCTAAAAAACTTACTTCGCCTCCAACACCTTGCACTCTCCAACCTTTTCCACATTTACCACATCACCAACCTTATGCCCCAAGAGTGCTGAGCCCAGGGGGGACAGATGAGATATAATACCTTTGCTTGGGCTTGATTCCGAAGCACCCAATATTGTATAGATTTTCTGGCTTTTTGGAGTTTTTACAGTAACCGTGCTTCCAATCTGTATTTTGCCACTTTTGTTCTTTTTTATTAGGTCAGCATGATTAATCCTGTATTCTAACCTCAATATAGCACTGTTTATGCCACGAAGACGGCCCTTTGCAAGCTGATATTCTACATTTTCCGAAAAATCCCCAAGTTCAGCTAGTCTTGCGACTTCTTTTGCAGCTGGGGATCTCTTTTTTTTTACATTCTGAAGTTCTTGTTCCAATTCATCGCGTTTCTCTTCAGTCATGATATGGTCTGGAGCGATTTGGCTGTATTTACCTGGTTTTCTCTTGGGTAATTGCATATTGCTATTGACATCTGTGTATGTATAGTATATACTGATGACTTATTCAATACAAGGGCAAATAACCTAATAAATAACTATACATATGGGAAACTTTGATAGAGGTGGTAGGGGTGGTTTTAATAAAAGAGACTCCGGTGGTGGTCGTAGTTTTGATAGAGGTAACCGAGGTAGTGGTGGAAGAGACTTTGGTGGTAGAAGCTCTGGTGGTCGAACACAGATGCATGATGCAGTTTGTAGTGATTGTGGCAAAGATTGTCAAGTACCTTTTAGACCAACAGGAAGCAAGCCAATTTTTTGTAGCAATTGTTTTGAAAATCAAGGCAGTTCTTCAAACTCTCGTAGTTTTAGCAATAATAGATCAGACAGAAGAGGTGGTTCAGATCGCCCACAAATGCATGAGGCTATTTGTGATAAATGTGGAGATAATTGTGAAGTACCTTTCAGACCTACGGATGGTAAACCAATTTATTGCAACAACTGTTTCAGTAAAGATGGAAAGGGTGGAAGTAAGGGAGCTGACTATTCAAAACAATTTGATATGTTGAGCACCAAGCTTGATAAGATCATGAAGGCTTTGAATATTCCTGCAACTTCAGAAAAATTTGTTAAGGAAAAGTCAGAGAAAAAAGAAAAGAAAGTTAAAAAAGATGAAATTTCTTTTGACGAACCTATTGTAGAAGTAAAAAAAGAGAAAACAAAAGCTACTCCTAAAAAAACCAAAGCTAAAACCAAAGCTAAGGTTGCTCCTAAAAAAGCTAAAGCAAAGAAAAAGAAGTAAAGATTACAATTCGTAAATTAAAAAATCGTCCTACTTGGACGATTTTTTTTTGTATTTAATGAAAAAAAGATCTAACTAACTTAGGGGATTACCCAAGATAAATCTGTGCTAATTATTTAAATCTGTACAATCTGTGTTCTATTTAAGATTTGCATCTTTTTTTTTATTTATCACAAAATAAATATAGACAAGCGGACTTAAGATAGCTGTGTTTATTAGATGACTCGCGTTATGTTCTGAGCTACAATTGATTTATCCATTGACAAATAAAGCTAAACATAGTATAATCCTCCAGTCCTCAACTTGGAGGATTTTATATTATTTATGGAAATCAGAAACATAGCAATTATAGCCCACGTAGACCACGGCAAAACCAAATTGACCGATGCTTTGATGCGCCAAACTGGTATGGTAACAGATGAAAATGTAACAATGGATTCAAACGATCTAGAGCGAGAGCGTGGTATTACAATTTACTCCAAAAACACTTCTGTATTTTACCCGCCTTCGCATAAAGCTACGGACGGGCAAGTGCCGACTACAAAAATCAATATAGTAGACACCCCAGGCCACGCTGACTTCGGTTCAGAGGTGGAGCGTGTCCTTCGTTCTATTGATTCAGTATTGCTTGTAGTCGATGCACAAGAAGGCCCAATGCCACAGACAAAATTTGTTTTGAAAAAATCATTAGAATTGGGTTTGAGACCAATTGTGGTTTTGAATAAAATTGATAAACCAGCCTCTAGACCTGAATGGGCTCATGACAAAGTTTTGGAATTATTTATGGATCTGGGAGCAAATGATGAACAACTTAATTTTGTTACTATCTATGCAAATGCAAAAGCAGGTATTGCAAAATTAAATTTAGCAGATGAATCTGATAATCTTGTGCCTTTACTTGATACTATTTTAAAAAACGTTCCACCAGCTACTGGTGACATTGAGAAGCCATTCAATTTTCAACCATTTAATTTGGCATATGATAGTTATCTTGGACGCATGGGAATTGGGCGAGTTTATGATGGGGTCTTGAAAACAGGGGAGAAGGTATTTGTAAAAAAACATTCTGGTGAAGTTATTCCAGGTGTTGCATCAAAATTATTTACATTTGAGGGTATCTCTAGAAAAGAAGTTTCCGAAGTATCTGCTGGTGATATTGTCATGATGGCTGGAATACCTGATATATATATTGGGGATACTATTTGCATAAACAAAGAGCAAGAGCTTTTGCCAGAAATAAAAATTGATGAACCTACAATTTCATTGAATTTTTTGGTAAACAGTTCTCCTTTTGCTGGAAAAGAAGGAAAATTTGTGACTAGTCGTCAGATTGTGGATAGATTAAAAAAAGAACTTGAAGTCAATGTGGGGTTGAAGATTGATTTTTCACAAGTTGATCAGTCAAAAGTATATGGCCGAGGGGAGCTTCACATTGCAGTGCTTTTGGAAAATATGCGCCGTGAAGGTTTTGAAGTACAAGTTTCTCAACCTCAGGTTATTATAAAAGATATTGAAGGAGTAAAATCTGAACCTTTTGAAGAAGTGACAGTAGATGTACCAAAATCATACGAAGGGATTGTAATTGAAAAATTATCAAAGAGAAAAGGTGAGATGCTAAGCCTCACACCTGAACAAAATCAAATAAGAATGATCTACAAAATACCAACTCGAGGATTGCTTGGGTATCGTAGTGAGTTTGTGGTGGATACTCGTGGTGAAGGAATCCTATGTAGTGAAGTAATTGGCTTTTTACCTTATGCTGGAGAGATTGCAAAGCGAGACGTTGGCTCTATGGTTTCTGGTTTGACTGGAAAAGTACTTGCATTCCCACTCGACAATCTCCAAAATCGTGGAACACTATATGTCGGTCCAAATGTAGAAGTATATACTGGTCAAGTAATTGGTAATACTTCCAAAGGACAAGATATGGTGGTAAATCCTATCAAAGGTAAACAACTTAGCAACATGCGATCATCTGGCGCTGATGCTGCTATACAGCTTGTACCACCTCTAGACGTAACCCTTGAGCGTGGGCTTGAGATTATGGCAGAAGATGAATATCTAGAAATTACACCACTTAGCGTAAGATTACGTAAGCAGGTTTTGAGTGAGACCGATAGAGTAAAGGCTGGGAGGGTGAAGAAGTAGTAGGGAGTAGAAAATAGAAAGTGCAAATTGGTGACTGAGTGAGTGAATAAAACACGGATTTGACGAATTTAACTAATCTGAACGAATTTTTTATAAACTGCCTTACAGGGTGGTTTTTTAGTGAAAATAATATTTAAATGTGCTAGAATACAAATATTATTCTTAACTACATAAATTTATGCAACCAAATGAATTACCAAAAATGAATATGGACAAATCGGAAACAAAATGTTGTCCAAAATTTGATCCAACAGGTTGGGATGGACAGACCATAGTTTTTGATAACAAGCTATTTGCAAAAACAAAAACTAGAAGTTTTATGCATTTCCCACTGGGTTTGGATAAGATGTATAAAAATATCTGTAAAAAAATTGAAGATGAAAAGGCAGGAAACGATGAACAGTTTCTTGTTTTATCCTATGATCCATCTCCTTGGAAAGGCGAGCATTATTTTGCTGTAGAAAAAGATGTTTCAAGCGAGGAAATGGTAAAATTATCAGGCACTTATATAACAAAGGTATTTGAAGGGCCGTTCAAAGATGTTGGAAAATTTGTAAAAGAGATGGAGGAGTTTGTGGTAAGTAAGGATGAAAAAATGAAAAAGCTATATTTTTTCTATACTACTTGCCCGAGGTGTCTAAAGCACTGGGGTAAAAATTTTATAGTTGCTTTTGGGGAGATTTAAAAACAACATGAGCGAAAAAAAATTAATCATCTTTATAATTATTGTAGCTCTTATACCCATATCAGGAATTGCTTTGGGTTTTTGGTATTCATCATTACCAGAGCATCACCCACAGGATAGTAAAGAAAATTGTAAAAGCGTGGGTGGAGAATGGAATTTGGACATAGGTGAAGAACCATGCTTTTTTGATGCTGGGCTGGACCCCGCACCGTCTAGTGTTGGGTTGACAAACTCTATCATACCTGCTATACTCTAGCATTCATTCAAGCTTGGTGAAATTACTCCCCAAGCGACTCGAATCTTGTTGTGTCATAGTGTGACCCCTAAGAACATCGGGTCACATAAAAATATATGACACAAAATAAAAAAAATCAGCCCATGGCTGATCAATCTTC
>JAHJGG010000072.1 GCA_018824545.1 Patescibacteria group bacterium
ACTTAGTAAGCTCACCATTCTCCTTGGCCCACTGCCTCTTTTCTACTGCCCTATCATCTTCAATCAAACCGTCCTTCACTTTAATTATCCGCTTGGCATGCTCAGCAGTATATTTTTCATGAGTAACCAAAATTATTGTGTTACCATCCTCGTTTAGATCTTGTAAAATTTTCATAACTTGCAAACCTGATTTGGAATCAAGATTTCCAGTCGGCTCGTCAGCAAAAATAACATCAGGTTCATTGACTAGTGCGCGAGCTATAGCTACTCGCTGTTTTTCTCCGCCAGAAAGCTTATTTGGAGAATATTCCAATCTATGACCAAGACCCACTTTATTTAATAAATTTGTTGCCCTAGAAATTCTTTCTTTTTTTTGTAAATTTGTATAATAAAGTGGTAGCATTACATTTTCTAATGTTGTCGACCGATTTAGTAAATTAAAAGATTGGAATATAAATCCAATCTTTCGACTTCGCATCTCTGCTAACTCATCATCTTCCAATTTACTAACATCTTGCCCCTCAAAATGATATGTGCCAGTTGTTAGCTTGTCCAAAAAACCCAAAATATTCATGAGTGTAGACTTTCCAGAGCCAGATGGTCCCATGACTGCTACAAACTCACCTTCATCTATATTCAAATCAATACCATGAAGAACTTTGGTAATCACATCTTCGGTTTGGAATTGTTTTTTAAGATTCGCAATCTTTATTAATGGTTCAGACATAAAACTTCATAAACTTTTTACTTTATAAACTTTTTACTATTCAAGAACACTCACTACTACCTCCTGCCCCTCACTCAAACCCTCCAAAATTTCAACCACACCGCCATCACCACGCAAACCTGTTTTTACTATTACATCTTTTACTTCTCTTCCTTCTAACACTCGTACAAATTTGTCACCTTCGTCATTTGTTCTTACTGATCGCTGAGAAATATACAATACATCTTCTTTTTCTTCAGTATAAAACATCACATCCGCTGTCATACCGTTTAAAACTTCATATTCATCATTTTCTTCCATAGACACAGTAACAGTGTAATAAACTACATCCTGAATTATTGTCTCCCCTTTTTCAATTTCAGTAACCTTACCAAGAAACTCGACCTCATCTCCATACGCATCGAGCTTTATAATAGCTTCGTCATCTAGGGTTAATTTTATAATATCTGTTTCTGGAATATCTACTTTGATCTCAAAATGAGGACTGACCAATTTCACCACAGTATCTTGTGAACTTACAAATTCTCCAACTTTGCCGTTTATTTTACCAATTAATCCATCTAGAGGAGCAATAATTCTAGACTTATTTCTATTTGCTACAGCCTGAGACAAACTTGCGTAAGCAGAAGATAGAGATGCACGATAACTAGCTACGTCTACTTCTCTTGGAGGATTATCTGCATCATTAAAATTGGCCTCTGCCTGATGAACCAAAGCTTCATACGCTGCAATATCAGCCGTAGCCTTACTTTTGGTATTAATCAGATCTGCAGCCACTTTATCATAGGCAATTTTGTATGAATTATAACTACTACCCGCAGACACCACCGCTTGTTTTTGATTTATGAGAGATGCATAGTCCACGGAAACACCACTGCGAGCTGTCTGAATATCAGCTTTCATTGTGCCAAGCGATGTTTCAGTAATATTTCCAACAGCAGTGGTCTTGTCTAGCATTGCTGAAACAGAAAATAACATGTTTTTTATTGAGACCAAAGCATCTTCAGCATCATCAGCTGCTTTATCAATTAAATCATGGGATGAACCCAAACTAACTGCATTAATTGATACATCTGCATTATTTTTGGCAATACGAGCAGACCTATAATCAGATTCAGCTGTGGCCTTCTTGCTTGGTTCCATATTAGATAAATCATTTTGGAAGCTATCATTTACATAAGTATTATCTATTCCTAATATATTATCAGCTTCAACCAGAGCTTCTGACAAAGTATTTTGCACAGAGCTAAGCAGTGCAACCATATCATCGTACGCATCTTGAACAATCTGGCTATTTTCACCACCCTCTGCTAATTCCAAATTATTTTCCGCATCTTGGAGGGTTGCCTCTGCATTGCTTACAGCGCTCGCCGAGCTAGCTTTTATCTGATCCAGGTCTGCATTTGCCTTGTCTAGCTTCGCCTGCATACTGGCAATGTACTCACCAGTATTACCTGCTAGCTGTTTGTCTAGATCAGCCTGTGCTTTTCTAACTCCAGCACTGGCTTGAGCCACAGAAGCGTTAAGTGAACCCAACTCCAAATCTACCAACAAATTACCAGATTTTACTTTATCTCCTGTTTGTTTATATATGTGTCCAATTCTACCACTAGACTCAAATCTCAAATCAAGTTCATTGGCTGATTCTACATTACCTGTCGCATCCACTGTCTGACTAATTATACCTTTTTCAACTTTTATCGTCTCATAGCTTGGTGGCTGATTTGCTTTTTTTATCTGTCCATATACAATGGACGCAATTAACAATCCAACAACAGCTAAAACATAAAAAAGTTTTCGCTTATACCATTTTTTCTTTTTTATCGTTGTAATTTCTTCGTTCATATGGTTATTATAAGGGTTAATATGGCATTAGATGGCGATAAAAGATTAATAAGTTGTAAAATCCCTCAACCTTCTTTTGCCACATCAAGCGCTCTTATCCCTTCTATTATTTTACTTAATTTTTTGAATATTTTTGAAAAACCAAATTTATTATTACTGTAAAAAACTTACCACCATTTTCAATAAAATGGATTATACCCTTGCTTTCGTAAATTTATTATTGGCAAAAATAGTGATTCTGGCATATTATTCCAGTCAAACCACTCCCATTTTTCACACTTTTCCGGCTCCATTAGCTGTGGATCTCCTTGCATACAATCTGCCCTGATAAAGATAGTAATGTAGTGTTTGTCTTCTTTATCCATGACGTCATTGGTAACCGCAGCAAATTTTATTTTATTTATCTTTAGACCAGTTTCTTCCAAAGTCTCTCTAATAGAACAATCTTCCCAAGATTCTCCAAAGTCCAGATGTCCACCTGGAAAACTCCAAGTCCCTTGTCCATGCGAATTTTTTCTTTTTCCCAGAAGTACCTTACCGTCTCTAACAATACATACTCCTACTCCTACTTTTGGCTTTTTGCCCATATATTATTTATTTTCTTCCCAATATTCGGTTCTCCAGAATATGTGGCAGAAATATATTTACCTGCTGTTTGTTTTAATAACTTTGGTATTAAACTTTGAACATCCTCTACTTGATCTCTATTTATTGCCAAAAGTGGAATATGGAGTACGTATCCAAACGTATTGGCCACAGTTACTGCCAAACGAGTACTTGTAAATCCACCCTCGCCCACCACAACCATGATCCCCTTGATATTTTCTTTTTTGAATTTCTCTTCTTCTAAAAATTTACTAACAGATAGAAGAAGATCCCGGTTTGGACCGGAGAAACTGCGCTCAACTATTTTTTTCTGATCAAATAGCGATACGTGGATTAAATCTTTTTCAGCCAGGTCAATTAATAAATACATAATAAATCAAAAAATCATAAATCTACAATCAGAAGTCATTAGACTCCTATATGATCCACCACTTTTATATTATCTGCTTCAAACATAGAAAACAAGAATCTATCCATCATCTCTCTTCGTTCCATAAACTCTTTTCGATTCATAATAGTGTATCGAATAGGAAAACCAAACTTTTTCTCGTATTTTTTTATTAAATTATCAACACTCTTCTCTTTTAAATTTCCAACCAACAAAATGTCACTCGGAGCACGTTTGTCTGCAGTAAACTTACCAGTCAAAAGAAACAAATCCATCTTACCTGCCTTATCTACCAGTGCACTTGCAAGCTCTTTTTCATCCATAAGCTGGGACTTGATAAGTAGTGCTTGCAACTCTCCAAATATTAGAGCTTGGTTGTCCAGAATAAAATATTTACGCAAGCCTTCGCCTGCCTTTTTTGATTCATTTACAACTTCCGTTTCTTTTATTAGTCCTAATTGCAAAAGAATCTCCAATTCTCGTCGGATAGCGTTAATCTGTACTTCCAAAAGCCTAGCCAACTCCCTTACATAAAAAGCCTTGTCTGGTTGACGAAAAAAAGTCCTCAAAACTCCAGCTCTTGTTTTTGAACCAAATAGGTGTTCGATCATACATTATTAAAATTCTAAGCTCTAGATCCTAAATAAACAAAAAAATAACTACCCAAAACACAAAAGCCTTTTAAATTCCGTTATTTGAGCCTTTACTATTGTTTAGGATTTAGAGTCTAGAATTTAGAGTTTTACTCGCGAGTTCTTGCTTGTAATAAGCAAATATAGTATACTAGACTCACCTAACAAAGTCAAAGTTGATACACTTGAGTGCTTTGATGCTTAAGTGCCTAGGTAACAACACTATGAAGGATATTTTGGAACTTCATGAGTTTTTTGTAGAAGGCAAGAAACAAAATAAATCTCATGTACTTCTTCACATTACAGAACCCTCAACTCCAGAAGAGCAAGAGAAGGGCTATTTTTTTGCAGTTGCAGAGATTGTGGATGGATCAAGCGAACAAATAGAACATCTTCAACAAATGATTGATGATTTGGAGACTGGTTATTATGAGACAGAAGATGAGGAAGATAAAAATGCATTTGAAATTACTCTAGAGTACATAAATAAACGTGGTCACCACATTACCAAAGAAAAAAAATCTGACGTACATTGTTTGATTGGAGTAATAAATGGTGGCGATATTTCTTTTGCTTACCATGGTGAGCCTACTGCTTTGGTTATTTATCAGGGTAAGACTAGCTATGAAACACTCTCAGTAATAAGTGGAGAAGAAAATGAAAACCAAGATCAGCTTTTTTCTGCAATGATGCAAGGTAATATTCAAACAAATGATTATTTTTATGTTTCTAGTCCTCAGGTAAAAGAATACATAAATAAAGACCGTTTACAAAAAATAATTACATCAAGACGAACACGAGAGGCAGTCATTCATATAGAAAAAGCGCTTACCAATTTACACGCAGAAGAATCTTTTGGTGGCATTTTATTTCATCTTACAACCAAGGATAATTTGCCAAAAACTGGAAAAATGCCAGCTCACCTAAAAAATGACTCTGCAAAGTCTCTTAACAAACTTATTAGCTCTCAGCAAGAAACTAGTGAAACACTAAATCCCCCACTACTTGGTAAAGCTGGCCAATCACTAAAATCTTACTGGCAAAAAAGAAACAATACAGAAGATCTTGGAGGCGAAACATTAAAAAATAAACCAATGATGAGAAAAAAGAGAAAAGAAACAAAACTTAATTTTTCAGAATCAGAAATTACACAAGATTCTGAAGAAACAGAAACAAACTATCGCCCAAGAGAAGAAAATGTGCAGGCGACAAAAAATTCAATGGCAAATACAATTTTGATCGGCCTGGGTAAGGTTATTATATTCTTATTTAAACTCATATTGATAATACTCCAAAAACTAGCGCTTTCATTAAAAAATATACTAGTCGGTCTTTTCGTCCTAATTACAAATAAGGGTAGCGGTCGAGAACACCTAGCCAAACAAATCAAGCTCGACATTGAACGCCGAAAGAATGCTGTCAGCAGTCTTCCAATCATGAGCAAAATTCTATTTGTAGCTGCTCTTATTTTTGCGATATTGTTTGTTGGTAGTATTTTTTATCTAAAAATAAAAGAGTCACGTGAAGTAGCTGCTCAGGATTACACCAACAAAATACAGCAAATTTTAGACAAAAAAGACAAAGCTGATGCTAGCATTATATATGGAGACGAAACCAATGCTTTTAACTTGTTAAAAGAAGCCGAAACACTAATCACGGAACTACCAAGCAAAACCAGCGAAGAACAAATTAAAGTAGAAGAACTATCTTCAGAAGTTGAAGGGATTTTGATTAAGCTTAGAAAAGTAGAGATAGCTAAACCTGACTTAATTGGTACCCTGTCTGAACTAAATCCTGAAGTAAATGTCTCATCTCTTACAATGATTGATAACGATCTTATCGCATATGGCCCTGATGACAATAATTTGTACGTTATAAATACTGACACAGGCTCATCCGGACTACACGAACACAGTACAATACCAAGTCTAAATTCATCTGCAACACCAAAAGAAAATGATATCACAATTTTTATACACAATAATTCAGACGTAGCCATTCTAGACAAAGAATCTTTTACAATTTCTGACAAAGATATTTCTTTTCCAGTTGACAACCCCCAAATCGAAGGTATGTTTACATACAATCGACGCATATACACGCTCGACACTGCATACAACCAGGTATACAAACACAATCCAACCCAAACAGGATATGACAAAGGTGCTCCTTGGATTACTAGTACTAATGTAGATCTATCCGATGCAGTTTCACTAGCAATTGACGGAGATTTGTTTATCTTAAAAAGAAATGGTGAAATACTAAAATTTTCTGTTGGAGAAAAAGTTGATTTTGATCTATCAGGACTAGATCCAAAACTAGAAAATCCTGAAAAAATATGGGCTCATTTTGATGATGAAAATATTTATGTTCTAGAGTCTACCAACAAAAGAGTAATAATATTAAACAAAGAAGGTAAGCTAATAAAGCAAATTACAGCAATAGAGTGGCAAAGCCCTACAGGAATACAAGTAAACGAAGCTCTTGGTATTATTTATATACTCGACAATAACAAAGTATACAAAATTAACATATAATATTTATGACTGAAATTTTTGTTCCACCACCACCAGGACCCAACGACTTTCCTCCAGGTGTATGGGAAGAAGAGGAACGTAAACGCCAAAAAGAAAAAGACGACAAAAAACCAAAACGCGGAGTAACTATCTACAAGATAGGTGGACATGATGATGATTCAGAAGAAGAAGAGGATGGTGTTGTAAGAATTAATATGGATGAAATACCAGAATACGAGGAATCTTCTGAAGAAGATGAAATTTAAAAAAATATCAAAACCACAGTCTTAATAGCTGGTGGTTTGTATATTGCCGACTACGCCGGCTTAAACACAAATGGCATGTCATTCTTATTTATGACACTTTGGGGGTCTGGGGGAAAAGCTGTTTGAGCCCCCAGTACTAGGTATACCATAGTTTACTAGATACAATGGGGCGAGTTCTTTTCCCCCAGGACTTTTTGGTTCTTTTTGGTCACAAAAAGAACCAACACAATGCTGGGGATTTTTGGATCAATAACAAAACCGACTTCAACGAGCCGGTTTTGTTATCTAAATTATTTATTTCAATGTAATTTTTCCACCAGCCTCTTCAACAGCTTTTTTGATCTCTTCTGCCTCTTCTTTCTTTACATTTTCTTTTATTGCTTTAGGAGCTCCATCTACCAATGCCTTTGCATCAGCAAGACCTAGCCCTGTAGCTGCTTTTACAGCTTTTATAACAGCAATTTTGTTTTCCCCTGTTTCAGTAAGTTCAACTGTGAACTCACTCTTTTCTTCTACAGCAGGACCAGCTTCCCCGCCTACAGCAGGACCAGTCATCATCATGGCAGGAGCAGCGGCACTAACTCCGAATTTATCTTCTAGAATTGAAACCAATTCTGATAAGTCAAGTACTGACATTTTTTCAATCTCTTCTACTAGAGATTTGAATTTTGATGGTACTTCAACATCCTTTTTTTCTTCTTTTGTTTTTGGCTCTTCTG
>JAHJGG010000073.1 GCA_018824545.1 Patescibacteria group bacterium
ATAGGGAAAGATTTTTGTCGCATATAGTTTGGTGCTGGCAATTCAATCAAGAAAACTAAACCTAAATTTTTAAAGTGGTTGTTAGGATATTTCCAATTATTTCCTGATAGCCACTTTTTCTTTTTGACAAGTCCCCCTGTGGGTAAACCACTTTTGTTAAATTTTAAGAGAGATTTTAGTAAAGGCTTTGGGTGATTTATGGCCGATACTGGTATGTATCCGTTTATTATTGTAGTAACGGATTTTTTTATTAATAAATTTTTTTACTTCTTTTAAGGTTTTTAAATCCAATATCTCATCGGCGTTTTCCTCTTTAAATCTGCCAAAAAATGATTCCTGTCCGGGGTTGTCTGTCGGCGTACCTGGCGTTGAATACGATATTTTTCCAAAATTTAAAACTGTTTCAACATATTCGTAACTCGTGTATTGGCTACCCTGATCCTGATGAAATATTATTTTATCTCTTTGTTTTTGCTTATATTTTAATTTACTTTTTATGTAATTACAGGCTTTGGTAAATGAACTTAATACTAATTCTGTTTGCATCTTTTCGCTGACATCATGACCATACACCAGCTGACCGTATACATCTTTGTGGACACATAAATAACATTTGGCTTGGCCGTTTTTATATTTGATTTCTGTTATATCACTACTGATTGCCTGCAGTGGCCTGTTTACTATCGAACGAATTAAAATATTTGTTCGGTTTTTTAGTTTAAGTAATAGTGCCTGCAATGCGCTTATTTTTTTCTTTTTAGCTTTACGTTTTAAGCTCAACCCCCACAATCTCAGCAATTTTCCTAAATTTTCTTTACCGATTATTATTTTATATTTAGTATACAACTCAGCCTTAATTCGCCTTATACCGTAATAACTGTTGTCTTTGATTATTTTGCGAATTTTTGACTTTAGCCATTCATATTTGGCCAACAATCTATCATCAGGGTCTTGAGCCTGATAATAGGTTTTTTTGCTGATGCCACAAATCTGGCAAACCCTATTTACACCGATAACACCAAGTTCAACCTGACTACGGGCAAATTTTACGATGACCCATTTTCCGACTGATAAAAATCTGAAAAATTTTTTAGCAAATTAAGTTCTACCTCTTTTTTGCCAATCATTTGTTCCAGTTTGGCAATTTTCTTTTTCATGGTTTCTTTTTCCTGGTCATTGTTAATACCAAATGCTAAGTAGCCTTGGTTTTCCAGTTGATTACGCCATTTATGAACCAAACTGTAGGCAATGCCGTATTGTCTGGCGATAGCCGGTGAATCATCTGCTCTGACAGCAGCCAAAGCCACTTTTAATTTAAATTCTGATGAATGTTTTTTTCTTGCATTTCCCATATTGTTTTTTTTAACACACCTTTAGCTTATCACACCATTTTTCTTTATTCCATAATCTCTCTCAGCTATTGGTTTACTATATCAGGGATGGATCATATTACAAAATCATCAGCATATCTTACCATGCCCTCGTTACCATGTGACTTAACATATTTATCCACCTCGTCTAATACCAGATTTGCCAACAAGGGTGATATTACTCCTCCTTGTGGAGTTCCGGTTGTCGTTTGACGTATTTTTCCTTCTTCCATTACACCACTTATTAAAAATTTCCTCACTAATTCTATTATTTCTGTTTCATCTATATTTTCTTTCAACTTATCAAGTATCTGCTTATGAGGAATCATATCAAAGAACTTTGTGATATCTATTTTAATGACCCATTTTTGACCATTTTCCAATATTTCATCTACTTTTTCCAAAGCTTGCTTAGCTGATTTACCAGGACGGAAACCATAGCTAAAGTCCTCAAACTTTGGATCAAGTATTGGCTCTATTATTTGTCTTAATGATTGTTGTACTATTCTATCTCTTACTGTCGGAATACCTAATCCTCTTTGTTTTCCATTGGCTTTGGGTATATAGACTCGTCTTAACGGACTTACCTGGTATTTACCTTCTACTAAATTAATCTGTATTTTACTTCTAATATTTTCCCATTCTTTTGCTATATTCTCGATACTTTTCTTATCCA
>JAHJGG010000074.1 GCA_018824545.1 Patescibacteria group bacterium
TGGCAGTATCGACCCTGCCAGTGCCGTTTAAAAAAGCTAACGCGTTAAGTGCGCCGCCTGGGAAGTACGGTCGCAAGACTAAAACTCAAAGGAATAGACGGGGACCCGCACAAGCGGTGGATCATGTGGTTTAATTCGATGATAAGCGGCGAACCTTACCTGGACTTGACATATAGCTGCAAGCCTCTAGAAACAGAGGCCTCTTTCGAAGGTGCTATACAGGTGCTGCATGGTTGCCGTCAGCTCGTGCCGTGAGGTGTACCCTTAAGTGGGGTAACGAGCGCAACCCTCGTCTTGTGTTAAATGTACACAAGAGACTGCCGGCGCAAGCCGGAGGAAGGTGGGGACGACGTCAAATCAGCATGGCTCTTACGTCCAGGGCTACACACATGATACAATGGCCGGTACAATGGGTTGCCAAACCGTAAGGTGGAGCTAATCCCAAAAAGCCGGTCTCAGTTCGGATTGAAGGCTGCAACTCGCCTTCATGAAGTTGGAATCGCTAGTAAACGCGCATCAGCCACGGCGCGTTGAATACGTTCTCGGGTCTTGTACTCACCGCCCGTCATACCACGAAAGTTGGCAGCACTCGAAGGCTCTTGCAAGAGGGACGAAGGTGAGGTCAGTAATCAGGGTAAAGTCGTAACAAGGCATCCGTAGCGGAAGCTGTGGATGGATCACCTCCTTTCTGGAGTTACTCAGTCGGAAGACTGTGAAACTTTTGTCGACTAGTCTGAATCTTGATTCAGTATTAGATAGATAATGATCTTAGGCGTCAATCTTTGTCACTTTTATACCGTGAACTAGCAATTAAGTCTCTCTAACAAGAGGGCTTTTTGTTTGCAATTATTTTTTTATTAGATTATAATGTTAATATATGTCAGAAGAAATATTGAACAAATTATTGGTAGAAGTGGTTTCGATCAAAGAAGATATAAAAGGATTGGCAACAAAAGAAGAATTGTTTGGCGTAAAAGATGAAATTATCGGCGATGTTGATCGTTTTGTTAAATTACACGAGACACTTGATCTCGAACTTGTTTCTTTGCGTCATAAATATGCCAGACTAGAAGAGAGGGTTGAAAAGTTGGAGCGTGTGGCTGGTTAGGTATTGAAAAAATGTAACTAAAAACACCCATGCTGTGGGTGTTTTTTGTGTTTAAATTATTTTGTTGTAGAATCTAATTCGGGGTGTTTTTCAAGCATCTCTTTAAAAGGGCTCGTTGATTCTGGTGTTTCATCCCAATTTTCTTTGTGTGTATTTAACATTTCACGTTCTCCTTCTGATAGCATGCCTATTGCTTTTATAAGTTTATTTTCTAATTTATTTTTTTGTTCAGGAGGAGTTCCGTCCATGTCATACTCAGCAAGATCTCCTAGTAAGTCGTCTAAGTGCGGTGGCAAATCTCCACTACCTTCTGTTTCAAAAGTCATATTTGATTATTTAATTAATTAATAAATTAAGTATATCAACTCCCCAAAAAAAACAAGTTAGTTGTCCCCAGGGCTTCATCCCGATGCGAATCGGTATGGAGCCCTGTAAACGAGTCAAATCATGTTTACAGGGTACAGCGGAGCGAAGCCCTGCCCTGTAAACGGGAGGATGTAAACGATTCATTCGTGTTACAGATATTGGATTCCCGCCGGAGTTTATCCCTCACCTGATGCGGGGCGGGAATGACGTAATCCCTATTGTACTTAGAGACTCCCACTTCGTGGGAGATGACGGTAAAATTTTACTCTCCCACGAAGTGGGAGTATTTTATACAATTATGGTCGCGTCATTCCCGCGAAGGCGGGAATCTAAACTCAATGTTTACAAGGTGCAACGAAGTGGAACCTTGACGTCTCACCCCTCAAAAAGTTATAATTCTAACTAACTAACATCTAAAACCTAATCACCTAAACATATGTCCCTAGACTATCTTATCGATCTCGCAAATAGGACAGGAGATCGTTTAATTGTCCACAACCCAATCGAATGCCAAGACGTGGTTATTATGTCTGTTCAAGAATATGAAAGTTTGATTGATAGTAGACGAAGTTCTGGTAGTATGTCTAGTAACCAATTATTGGATCAGATCAATCGTGATATTTCTGTCTGGCGTTCAAATAGAGAAGAAGATGAAGAATGGGATAGAAGTATGCAACTTGAAGATGAACTTTGGGATGAGGAGATGGAAGATTTTATTCCAGAACCATGGGATCACTCATGGTATAGAGCAGGAGATATAATGGGGGATCGGTATCAACCTATATTAAACATGTCTGAGGCTAGCGATTATTTTGATGAGGATGAAGATGAAGACGAGAGTGATGAGATTGATTGGACACCACCAAAATTTGTTATGGATGAGTTTTCTCCATCATCAGTGTCTGACAAAACAGATAATGTTAAAGTTGAAGACAATAAAGAAGATCTTGGTTTTTTGCCTTTTGATGATAAGTTTAAACATGAAATAAAGGTAGAAGATATTCCTTTTGACCCGCCTTCGCTTGAAAATCTTGGCGAGGTAGATCCTGCTAATGATGCTCTAGGGTGGGAAGAAGAGCCTCTGCCAGGTGATGAGCCTGTGTTTTATGAAGAACCTGTATAGCCAGTAGTTCAAAGCCAATAGCCAATAGTGGGTGACCAATAGTTATTTAGTTTCAACTATTGGCTATGAACTATTGGCTATGAACTACCCACAAGTAATCCCCAGGCTGTGACTTGACTTATTATGGCTAATAATATATAATCTTACACGCATGAAAATGCGCTATTTTTATTTAAATTTACACATAAAATAAATAACATTTCCCCCGCTGGATCACAAATCTACTGCGACCACTCGTAAGTAGTGCGGGAACATTAGTATATCGTATGGCCGATCAATTTCAACGTAACAAGCCACACGTTAATGTCGGTACTATAGGTCACGTAGACCATGGTAAGACAACTTTGACTGCAGCAATACTTAAGGTTGCAGCAGCCCATGGTTTGATTGCTCAAACCAAAGGTGTTGACGAAATCGACGCCGCTCCAGAAGAAAAACAGCGTGGTATTACCATTGCTACAGCTCACGTAGAGTACGAGACAGAAGCAAGGCACTATGCTCATGTGGACTGTCCTGGACATGCTGATTATGTAAAAAACATGATCACTGGTGCTGCCCAAATGGATGGTGCTATTTTGGTGGTTTCAGCAGCAGACGGCCCTATGCCACAAACTCGTGAGCACATCTTGCTTGCTCGTCAAGTAGGTGTACCTCATATTGTGGTGTTTTTGAACAAAGTTGATCAAGTTTCAGATCCAGAACTTATCGACCTAGTTGAAGAAGAAATCAGAGATCTTTTGAAGAAATATGATTTCCCAGGAGACGAAACTCCAATTATTCGTGGTTCAGCCCTCAAAGCCCTTGAAAATCCTGGTGATGAAGAGGCATCAAAACCTGTCATGGAATTGCTTGCTAAATTGGATTCATTTATCCCAGAGCCAACACGAGATTTGGACAAAGATTTTATGATGCCTATAGAAGATGTCTTTTCAATTGAAGGGCGTGGTACTGTAGTCACTGGTCGTGTTGATCGTGGAATCGTGAAGGTAGGTGCTGAAGTAGAAATTGTAGGTATGGGAATGGAGACTGCCAAGACTACTGTTACTGGAGTAGAGATGTTCAACAAATCTCTTGATCAAGGTCAGGCAGGTGACAATGCAGGAGTATTACTTCGTGGTACAAAAAAAGAAGAAGTGCAACGTGGTCAAGTTCTTGCAAAGCCAGGTACAATTCACCCACATACTGAATTTGAGGCAGAGGTTTATGCTCTTAGCAAAGAAGAGGGTGGACGTCACAAACCATTTTTTACTGGCTACAAACCTCAGTTTTATATTCGTACTACTGATGTGACAGGTGATGTTACATTGCCAGAAGGAACTGAGATGGTAATGCCAGGAGATACTGTGAATCTAAAAATAAAGCTTATAGTTCCAGTAGCAATGGAAGACAAAATGCGTTTTGCTGTTCGTGAGGGTGGTAGAACTGTAGCTTCAGGTGTAGTAACCAAAATTATTAATTAAAAAATATAGCGGGAGGCGAAAGCCTCCCGCTTAGAGTGTTCTTTCATTTGTTATGACAACAAAAGCACAAACTACAATTGATAACGAAGAAGCAAAAAAAGAAGAAGCCACAGAAAGTGCAGGTCCGCGTATTAGAATTAAAATTCGAGCTTACGACAACAAAATTATTGACAATGCTGTCAAAACTATTGTTGACACTGCGGAGCGTAACAATGCCAAAATAGTCGGCCCAGTACCTTTGCCTACAGAAAAGAATAAATATAGCGTTAATCGTTCTACTTTTGTCCACAGAACGTCTGGTGAACAGTATGAAATGAGAACTCACAAGCGTTTAATAGATATTTTGAATCCAACCCCAAAGGCAATTGATGCTCTAATGAATTTGAATTTACCAAGCGGAGTAGACGTAGAAATTAAGATGAGCTAAAGACGATATTTTTTGCACTAGTTAGCAATAAATTGTAGAGATAAGAAATACTTGACATATATTGGGTAATCTAGTATAATCTTGCCAACAAAGAAAATATACCTTGATCAAGCGAGATAAGATCTAACTACAGATTTATAAATTACGATTTAACAACGGATACTATAGATAGCGAAATTATTTGTAGAATCAGTAGATTCGCACAAATTCATAATATCCGTAGTTTAGAAAACATCTGAGCGAGAAAATAGGTATAAATTGAGGTGATAACATGACAATTTAGTTTAAAAAAGCCAAATATTCCCCCTACTATTGGGATGAAGAGGCTAGGGAACACGAATTTTTTCACAAATTAACACTGATAAATTATTTGGTGTAAATGCGTGAGGTAAAGATTTGTATTTCCTAGTTTTTTAAAACATGAATTTATTAAATTTAATAAAAATTTGTGTAAATTAGTGAAGAAATTAGTGTTCCTATGAAGTTTATATTAGGTACAAAATTAGGCATGACACAGGTTTTTAGGGAAGACGGAATTGTTGTCCCTGTAACCAGAGTAAAAGCCGGACCTTGTGTAATTACACAGGTAAAAACACAAAAAAAAGACGGAATAAATGCTGTCCAAGTTGGGTATGGCGAACAAAAGAAATTTCGTTTGAATAAACCTAAACAAGGACATTTGAAAGATTTGGCAACAGTAAGATTTACACGCGATTTTAAGATTGAAGAAGGTCATGACCTCAAACGTGGGGACGAATATACAGTAAAAGTCTTTGAGCCAGGTGACAAAATTCAAGTAACAGGGCATTCAAAAGGAAGAGGCTTCCAAGGTGTGGTAAAGCGACATGGTTTTCATGGTCATCCTGCAAGTCATGGACACAAAGATCAGGAAAGAATGCCAGGTTCAATTGGTGCTACTGATGCCGCTCGTGTTTTCAAAGGTACTCGCATGGGTGGACAGATGGGAAACACACAGGTAACTATTAAAAATTTGGAAGTAATTGAGATACACCCAGAAGATAATGAACTTTTGATCAAAGGTGCTGTACCAGGAGCTCGTGGTGGCCTGCTACTTATTGCAAATGAAACTGGCAAAATGGAAATTATAGTTGAAAAAGAAGTAACAGAAAAAACAAAAGTAGAAGTATTAACAGATTTTGAAAATTCTGATACTAAAGTTGAAGAGGAAGGTGTTGAAGTTCAGGAAGAAAATGAAAAAAAAGAAGTTGTAGAAAAACCCGAAGAGAAAGTTGCAGAGGAAAAAATAGAAGAAGTTAAGAAAGAGAAAATAGAAGAGAAAAAAGAAACAGAAGAATAAAAAATCACTAGTTATTAGAAATATGCCAAAAGTTGATTTGTACAATTCAACTGGAGAGAAGAGCGGAGAGGTTGAACTAAACGACGTAGTTTTTGGCGTGAAACCAAAGCAATCTGTAGTCCATCAAGTTTATACAGCTCTCATGGCTAATGCTAGACAACCTTGGGCAGATACCAAAACTCGTGGTGATGTGCGTGGGGGTGGTAGAAAGCCATGGAAACAAAAAGGAACTGGACGCGCTCGTCATGGATCTATTCGTTCTCCTTTGTGGAAAGGTGGAGGTGTTACTTTCGGACCTTTGAAAGAACGTAATTACAAACAAAAGATTAATAAAAAATTAAACCAATCAGCTACTAGAATGTGTCTGTCTGGAAAGGTTCTTGATAATAAGTTAATTGTTTTGGAAAGTTTCGCAACAGATGGCAAAACTCAAGTAATGTCAACACTTCGTGATAAATTGCCAGGAAAAGGAAAAACAACAATGCTATTAACAGGCAAAAAAGACGAGATGGTTTTACGTTCTGCAAATAATTTGCAAAAATTAGATGTTGGAATTGCCAAGGATGTTAGTGTTGTTGACCTGTTACATCACCAATTTATTATTACGACAAAAGAAGGTATAAAAAGTTTAGAAAGTAGATTAGCAAAATAAATATGGGACTTTTGAATAAATGGTTTAAAAATAAAGAAAAAGAGCAATTGGAAGCTGTAGAGAAACAGGAAGCCAGTGTTGGTGTTGAAGAAAAAAAAATTAAACCAGAAGATAAAAAAGTAGATACCAAAAAGGAAATAGCTAATCCAAAAGAAGAAAATAAATCAAAAAAAGAAACAACTAAAGAGACAAAAATTGTTAAAACGAAAGTAAAAGAAAAGAATGTAAGGGCTGATGAAATTTTGGTAAAGCCTATTATTAGTGAAAAAGCAGCAAGACAAGAAGGATCTGGTATATATAGTTTTGTGGTAAATACCACTACAAACAAAGTTGAAATAAAAAAAGCAATTCAGCAAATTTATGGAGTAAAGCCAGCTAAAGTGAGAATTATAAATATTGAAGGAAAGAAAACTAGATTTGGAAGACGCCTCGGTCGTAGGGGGGATACAAAAAAGGCAATTATATATTTACCAAAAGGTCAAAGTATTAATATTCACGAAGGAGTGTAAAATAGAAAGCACTTGAGCACTTGAGCACTGGAGCACATGAATTACTAAAGATAATTTAGTAACAAAATGTGCTGAAGTGCTTAGTGCTTAAAGTGCTAAAGTGAAACAGTATGGCAGTAAAACGCTACAAACCAACAACCCCTGGAAGACGCAAATCAAGTGTGCAGGATTTTTCTGATATTACCAAATATAAGCCTACAAGATCTTTGACAAAAGGTAAAAGACGTATTAATGGTAGAGGTAATACAGGTCGTATCACTGTGAGACATCGTGGTGGTGGGGCAAAACGTTTGTATCGTTTTGTAGATTTTAAGAGAACCAACTATGACGTTCCAGCTGAAGTAAAGACAATTGAGTATGACCCAAACAGAGGTCCTCGTATAGCACTCATTGAATATGAGGGAGGCGAAAGATCATATATTTTGACTTGTGAAGGTCTGAAAGTTGGAGATAAGGTAGTCTCAACAAAAAATAAGGTAGATGCTCAGATTGGAGTACGTATGCAACTTCAGAATATTCCAGTAGGTTTATTTGTTTATAATGTTGAATTGGTACCTGACAAAGGCGGACAGATGGTACGTGGAGCAGGAGATGGTGCACAATTACAAACACTTGAAGGTAGATATGCTCAGCTAAAACTTCCTTCTGGAGAAGTGCGTTTGGTGCAAAAGGAATGTATGGCTACAATTGGTAGAGTTGGTAATTCTGACTATAGTTTGGTAAGATTAGGTAAAGCTGGAAGAATGAGACATAGAGGTTTTAGACCAACAGTAAAAGGAAAGAACATGAATCCATGCGACCATCCTCATGGTGGTGGTGAAGGACATTCTCCAATTGGTATGAAGGCAGGCCCTAAGACCAAGTGGGGTAAGAAAGCTATGGGTGTAAAGACAAGAAAAGCAAACAAACCAAGTAGTAAATTAATTATTCAAAGAAGAAAGAAGAAAAAGAAATAGAAATAGAGATATTAGGTGTTAGGTCATTAGATCTTACCTATAACCTATTACCTATAACCTAAAATTATGTCAAGAAGTTTAAAAAAAGGCCCTTACATTGATGAAAAATTGATGAAAAAGGTAGCTGCAGCAAAAGCCACTGGTGAAAGAAAATCAATCAAAACTTGGGCTCGTGCTTGCACAATTACTCCAGAGATGATCGGATTGACATTTGCCGTACACAACGGAAGAGCATTTATTGATGTACTTGCAGACGAGAATATGGTTGGTCATAAGCTTGGTGAGTTTTCTCCAACACGAAAATTCGTGAGTCATGGCGGAAAGATGGCCAAAGATCAGTCTAAGACCAAGTAAGAAGTTTTATGAAAAAAGAAACTAGAGCAAAACTTAGATATTTGAGAATTAGCCCACGTAAAGTGAGGTTGGTGATTGGTTTGATTAGAGGAATGAAAGTGGCAGAAGCCACTGGTCAGTTAGAATTTTCAAAAAAACAAGCTGCTCGTCCAGTTTTGAAATTGTTACAATCTGCTGTTGCAAATGCTATTCATAATGATTTTGCAAAAGAAGAAAGCCTAATCATAAAGACTGCATTTGTAGACGGTGGTCCAGTATTAAAACGTTGGAAGCCAAGAGCTTTTGGTAGAGCTGGATCCATAAAAAAAAGAACAAGTCATGTTACAATTATTCTAGAGGGTGATATAGATGAAAAGGCTGCAACAAAAGCAGGGAAAGTTCAAAAAGCTGAAGAGAAAAATAAAAAAAATATTGAGACTGAAAAAGCAGAAATAACAGAAAAGAAAAATAAAAAAATAGAAGAAAAGCCAAAGAAGGAAAAGAATGATAAAAAAGTAGATGTAGAAGTAAAGAAAAAAGAAACTAATAAATAGTAAATTATATTTTGTAAAAAGAATACAGAGATTAAAAAAATAATATGGGACATAAGGTACATCCAAAAATTCATCGCACACAAGTGATCTACACATGGGATTCACGTTGGTTTGGTAGAAATAAAAACTATGCCCAGTATTCTGAGCAAGATATTCGAATTCGTGAATTTTTGTCAAAAAAATTTAAGGATGCGCATATTGATAGTGTTAGTGTAGAGCGTGGCCCAAAAAATATGACAGTCACAATTATAGCTGCCAAGCCAGGTTTTATAATCGGTCGTGGTGGTCAGGGACTGGATGATATACGCAAACACATTGAAAGAAAGATTTTACAGATGAATTTGAAAGTGAAGATAAATGTACAAGAATTACGTTCACCAGCTTTGTCTGCAGCAGTAATTGGGCAGACAATAGCATCAGATGTGGAGCGTCGTATTCCATTTCGTAGGATAATGAAGCAGAGTATTGACCGAGTAATGAAGGCTGGAGCCAAGGGTATAAAAATTAAAATGTCAGGACGATTGAATGGGGTAGAAATTGCTAGAAATGAAACATTGGCTGCAGGAAAAGTACCTTTGATTACCTTGAGAAGTGATGTTGATTATGCTTTTGTAGAAGCGCTCACCACTTATGGAAAGATTGGTATCAAGGTCTGGGTTTATAAAGGTGAAATTTTTGGAAGAAAAGACCAGTTTGCAGTAGATGAAGATTCCGAAGAAAAAAAAGATAAACCAGCTAAATAATAAGTATTATACAGAATAAAAAATAGGTAAGAAAAAGAAGATAACAAGAATATGTTGTTACCAAAAAAAGTAAAACACAGAAAATGGCATAAGCCAAGACGAGAGAATAAGGGAGTAGCTACTCGAATTAATACTCTTGCTTTTGGTAGCTTTGGCTTGGTTGCAACTACGCATTCTTGGATCACCTCAAGGCAGATAGAGTCTTCACGTAGAGTTTTGACTCGCTATGTACGTCGTGGAGGAAAAATTTGGATCCGTATTTTTCCAGATCGTCCAGTTACAAAAAAAGGTTCAGAAGTACCTATGGGAAAAGGAAAGGGTGCACCTGATCATTATGTTTGCACAGTAAAACCAGGTACAGTAATGTTTGAAATGGCTGGAATACCAGCAGAAAAAGCAACAGAAGCACTGAAGTTGTCTGGCTACAAATTACCATTAAAATCAAGAGTAATTACAAAATAATTTATAAGTATGAAATTTGTTGATCTTAAAAGACAAAGTAGAAATGAATTGGAAAAACTCTTGGTTGAAAAAAGAGGTGAGTTAAGAGAGCACAGATTTAAAGTTGGTGAAGGTCAGCTAAAAAATGTAAGTTCAATAAAGAAGATCAGACAGGTAATTGCTCGTATCTTAACAATATTTAATACAAAGATAACAGAAGATACAAAAGAATCAACCGAAGAGGTTAATTAATCATTATGGAAGAAAATAATAAACAATCTATTACAGAAAAAGTAAAGGCAGTAAAAAAGCCAGTAATTCATCGTCGATTTGAAGGTGAGGTTGTTAGTGTACAAGAACAAAAAACTATTCATGTTTTGGTAAAGATGTTGAAAATGCATCCTAAGTACAAAAAACGATATACTGAAAGTAAAAAATTCGCTGTACACGATGAAAAGGACGTGGCAAAATTAGGTAATTTGGTAATGATTGAGGAATGTAGACCAATAAGTAAAACAAAACGTTGGAGATTGGTTAAAATTATTAAATAAGTATGATTCAGCACAGAACAATGCTAAAAGTTGCAGATAACAGCGGAGCCAAAAAACTCCAGTGTATTCGTGTGCTCGGAGGCTATAAGAAACGTTTTGCTATGGTGGGTGACATAATTACATGTGCTGTAAAAGAAGCTGAACCACGTAGTGCTGTAAAAAAAGGTGAAGTAGTACATGCTGTGATTGTTCGACAAAGAAAAGAAAAAAGACGAAAAGACGGTACTTATGTGAGATTTGATGAAAATGCTGCAGTTGTGATTGATAGAAAAACCAAAGAACCAAAAGCTACTCGTATCTTTGGTCCGATAGCTAGAGAGCTCCGAACCAATGGTTTTCAGAGAATTGTATCTTTGGCTCCAGAAGTATTATAGAGCATTGATTTAGACAGATTTATTACAGATGTAAACAGATCAGAAATCAGTCTAAATCAGTTAATTATCAGTGTAATCAATGTTATGAAGATAAAAACAAGCGACAAAGTAAAGGTATTAAGTGGGAAAGACCGAGGAAAAACCGGGAAGGTTATTCAGGTTCTCACAAATAAAAAAAATAATCGTAAGTTTTTGGTAGTTGAAGGTATAAATATTTTAAAAAAACACATGCGTACTAGACAGAAAGGTCAGAAAGGTCAGACTATTGAGTTGCCTGCTCCGATTGACATGAGTAATGTAATGCTTATTGATCCTAAAACTGGTAAGACGACTAGGGTCGCATACAAAAAAGAAGGAAATGATAAAAAACGTATTTCTAAAAAAAGTGGAGAATTTATAGACTAGCCAAAAGCCAGTAGTTAATAGCCAATAGTAGATATTTAATAACTACTGGCTATTGGCTCCGAACTATGAACTAAATTATTATGGAATCAAGATTATATACACAATACAAAGAACAGATAGTTCCACATTTGATGGAGAAGTTTGGTTACAAGAATAGAATGCAAGCACCAAAGATAAAAAAGGTAACATTGAATGTTGGTTATGGTCGTAATGTAAAAGAAAAGGCATTTATCGAAAATGTAGAAAAAACTTTGATAGCAATTACCGGTCAGAAGCCTGTTCACAATAAGGCAAGAAAATCAATTTCCAACTTTAAGATAAGGGAAGGAATGAATATTGGTGTGTCTGTTACGTTGCGTGGTAAACGTATGTATGATTTTGTGGACAAATTGGTCAATGTAACTTTGCCTCGAGTCCGCGATTTTCGTGGGATTAGTAAGAAAGGTTTTGACAGACAAGGTAATTATACATTGGGACTAAAAGAAAATATATCGTTTCCAGAGATAAGCAGTGATGCACTAGATAAAATTCATGGTCTGGAAATGGTTATGAATACAAGTGCAAAAAATAAAGAAGAAGGACTGGAATTACTCACAGCTATTGGATTTCCATTCCAAGATAAATAATGAACACAACACGAAATAATATATGGCCAAAAAATCACAAATTGCAAAATCAAAAAGAATACCAAAGTTCAGCACACGGACTGTTAGTCGTTGTTGGAAATGTGGTAGAAAGCGTGGTTTTATGAGAAAGTTCAAACTTTGCCGTATTTGTTTTCGTGAACTTGCTAATGATGGTAAATTACCAGGTATTAGAAAATCAAGTTGGTAAATTAATAGCCAAAAGCCAAAAGTTTATAGCCAATAGTAATTAAATAACAATCAGTGGCTACTGGCTAAGAACTAAGAACTAATAAATATGATGACAGACCCAATTGCAGACATGTTAACCAGAATACGTAATGCTCAGATGACAAAAAAGGGCGTTGTTGAGATGCCTCATTCAAAGCTAAAGAAAGCTATAGCTGAGATATTGCATCAAGAAGGTTATGTAGGTGAAATTAAAGAAGAGCCGGGAATCCCTGCTAAGTTGATTTTGGTTTTGAAATATAATGGTAAGACTCCTGCAATTCAGTCAATAAAACGTGAAAGTAAACCAGGTCATAGAATTTATAAAAAAGCAGATGAAATGCCAAGAATATTAAATGATTATGGTATTGCGATTGTTTCTACATCAAATGGTTTGATGACCAATAAAAAAGCTAGAAAATTGGGAATGGGTGGAGAAATAATTTGTAGTGTATACTAGGTTTTAGGTGTTAGGTTTTGTAGATAATTAGTAATGATTGTCGAAAACATGAAAACTAACACCTAAAACCTAAAATCTAAAAAAATATGTCTAGAATTGGAAAGAGAATAATTGAAATACCACAAGGCGTCACAGTAGAAGTGAAAGACGGTCTTATTGTTGTAAAAGGTCCTAAGGGTGAACTAAAACGCGTTCTTAATCCTCTGGTGACAATTATTATAAATAACAACGAGATATCAGTTGATGTAAAAAATAAAGAAAATAAAAAAGAAAGATCTTTGTGGGGTACATATGGCTCCCATATCAAGAATATGATTATAGGAGTTACAGATGGGTTCAAAAAAGAACTAGAGGTTAATGGTGTTGGTTACAAGATTGCAATGGAAGGAAAGGATTTGAAACTCGAGGTAGGTTTTTCTCATTCAGTTTTGTATAATGTACCAGAGGGAATTACTGTATCAGTAGAAAAGAATTTGATAAAAATTGAAGGCGCTGATATTGAATTAGTAGGAAAGGTAGCTTCAGAAATTAGATCAGTTCGTAAGCCAGAGCCATACAAAGGTAAGGGAATTAAATACGTTGATGAAATTATTAGACGCAAAGCTGGTAAAACAGCAGGTGATAAATAAAATGTATGAGTAGCAAAAAACCATCAAAATTAGAATTGCGTAGACGCCGTCAGAAAAGAGTACGAGCACGTATTTTTGGCACAAAAGAATGTCCAAGATTGACTGTTACCAGGTCCTTGCGTAATTTGTATATTCAGATTATAGATGATAATGATAGTAAGACATTGTTTGGTCAACACAGTAAGACAGCAGACCTAAAGGGAGATGCCGGAGAAAGAAAAGGAAGAATAGCACAAGCTTATCTTTTGGGTAAGGCAGTTGGAGAAAAAGCCAAGGAATCAGGTATTGAATGCGTTGTTTTTGACAGAGCTGGTTACAAATACCATGGTAGAGTTCGTGCAACAGCAGAAGGTGCAAGAGACGCTGGATTAAATTTTTAATTAAGAAATTTTCATTTATTATAAATACGTATGGTGCAAGGAAAAGGTGAAGGACGAGGAAAACCTAGATATAAAAAAGAAAAGCCAGAATTTGACCAACAAATTGTTGATTTGGCGCGCGTAACCCGTGTAACAAAAGGTGGAAAACAACTTAGCTTTCGAGCTTGTGTTGTTATTGGTGATAGAAAAGGAAGAGTTGGTTATGGAGTTGAAAAAGGAAAAGATGTTCAGATTGCAGTAGAAAAGGCAGTGAATCAGGCCAAGAAAGGTATGATTTTGGTGCCAATAATAAAAGATACCGTGCCACACAGAGTAGAGTGCAAATATAAGTCTGGTAAAGTTATGATAAAACCAGCTCCTCGCGGTTCTGGAATTATTGCTGGCAGTTCTATACGTACAGTTTTGGAATTGGCTGGAGTACCAAATGCTTCTGCAAAGATGCTCGGCAAGTCTAACAATAAAGTTGTGAATGTAAAAGTTACTTTTAAAGCCCTTCAATCTTTTTTGAAAAAAGGACATCGTCAAAATAAAAATGTAGTGAAAGATGATAAGAAAGTCGAAAAGGAAGAGATAGAGAATATTGAAAAGAAAGAAGAAGGTAAATAGAAAATAAATAAAGCCAGCCTTCGGCTTTCGGTCGTAGGCCAAAAACTAAGAACTAATTATGAATGCTTTAACTACGAGTACAATCAAACCAATGAAAGGATCAAAACAGACTAGCAAACGAGTTGGCCGTGGAAATTCTTCGGGTAAGGGTACTTATGCTGCTCGTGGAATGAAAGGACAGCGTTCTCGTTCTGGTGGTAAGGGCGGATTAAAGTTGCTTGGATTTAAACAATCTTTACAAAAAGTACCAAAATTGCGGGGTTTTAAAAGTCTTGAACCAAAGAAGGAAACTGTTACTTTGTACGAACTTGAACGAGCATTTAAAGATGGAGAAAATGTAAATCCTACAGTTTTGAAAAAAAGAGGAATTATTGGTAAACCACGAAATGGCGTAAAGATAGTTGCGACAGGAGAAATAAATAAAAAATTGAGTATTAAAAATTGCGTGGCCAGTAAAAAAGCAGTGGAGTTGATAGAAAAAGCTGGTGGTACTTTTACATTTTAATATCATCCCGAACGAAGCCCGAAGGGCGAAGTTGAGGGATCTTTCAAAATTGACATCGAGTTTATTATCAACGTTTTTAGTGAAGTAAACCGCGCTAGTTTTGAAAGATTCCTCGACTTCAGTCGCTTCGCTCCTTTCGCTCGGGATAAATTAAACCTATGTTGGAAAAATTTCAGCGCATCTGGAAAATTAAGAATTTAAGAAATAGCATCCTATTTGTAATTGGGATGTTGGTTATTTTTAGAGCAGTTGCACATATTCCAATTCCAGGTGTAGATGTAGTAGCATTGCGTAGTTTTTTGGAAGGCAATCAGATTTTGGGACTTCTTAATGTTTTTTCTGGTGGAACTATTGAAAATTTTTCTATTGCAATGCTAGGTGTAGCTCCATATATTACAGCCTCGATTATTTTTCAGTTGCTCGTGATGGTAGTGCCTAGTTTGGAAGAAATGCAAAAAGAAGGAGAAGCAGGACAGCGTAAAATTAGTAATTATACTCGACTGGCTACTGTGCCTTTGGCAATTTTACAGGGTTTTGGTTTTATTCATCTTTTGCAACAGGGGCAAGGTGATATTATTCCAAATTTAGATACTTTTAAATTTTTTACAATTCTGGTAATTATTACTGCTGGCACAGTTTTCTTGATGTGGATTGGAGAATTAATTACGGAGAGGAATATTGGAAATGGTATCTCACTCCTAATTTTTGCTGGAATAGTAGCTGCCTTGCCACAAGTATTACAAAATTTAGTGGTAAATTACAATCCATCTGATTTATATACATACCTTACTTTTGTATTAATTGCGCTTGTTACTGTCGTGGGTGTGGTATTTATTAGTGAAGGACAAAGAAACATACCAGTTAGTTATGCTCGGCAGTCCAGAGGATCTAGTGGTGGTTATGGTGGTGCACAGTCTCATCTTCCACTACGCGTAAATACAGCAGGAGTAATTCCTATTATTTTTGCAATTTCACTATTGTTGTTACCTCCTACTGTAGCCCAATACTTTGCTGCTAGTGGTGGTAAGTTGGCTGGATTTGCTACTCAGGTGATTTATATTTTCCAAAACCAGTGGTTTTATGGGATTACATATTTTTTGTTAGTTTTCGGATTTACTTATTTTTATACAGCAGTAATCTTCCACCCAAACAAAGTGGCAGAAAATTTGCAACGACAAGGCGGTTTTATTCCTGGTATTCGTCCAGGTAAACAAACAGAAGAATATATTGCACAAACGATGAATAGGGTTGTATTTGTGGGAGCATTATTTTTGGGAACAATAGCAATATTACCTCTTATTTTACAGGGCTTTACTGGTACACAGAGTTTGGCAATTGGTGGTACTAGTATGTTGATTGTGGTAGCAGTAGCTATTGATATTTACAAACAAATTGAGTCACAGTTGACTATGTATGAATACGACAGAGTTTAGAATTATGAATTCAGAATGCAAAAGAATTAATTACCCGCCTGTTGGCGGGTTTTGTAATGATTGACTACTCTAATTAATGCTGTTATAATATTTTTGCTAATATAAGCTAAATTCTATGGGATTAATTAATTCTTTGTTTGGATCTGCCGGTGGTCAATATTCCAAAAACAAGAAATATCTTTCGTCTGATGTTATTCATCGGATTATTTCGTCAACAAGAATTAACAGTCTTACCAGAGCAGAAGCTGAAGTAGTAAGAAATGCAATTATTGGGGCAAAGACAGGAAACAATATTTCATTATATAAAGTTTATAATGTTTTGAGAGAATTAAAAAAACAAAAAGTCCTAAGTAGTGATATCGATCGCAATAATATACTTCAAGCTATCAAAAAATATTTTGAAGAGCAAGAAAAGTAGAATTTTGTGATTATAAGTAATAGCAAATTATTTAGTTATGAATTAGTTATGAAAAAGATTATTATATTAATGGGTGTCCCTGGTAGCGGAAAGGGTACTCAAGCAAAAAAAATTTCTGAAAAATATAATTATGGTCATATTTCGACTGGGGACTTATTGCGTGTACTTGATTCAAATCCAGGAGGAGATGTCGATGATAAAAAAATGCTTCAAGATATGAAAGAAGGGGAATTGGTAGCTGACGAATTAATTTTTAAATTAGCTTTTGGAGAAATAAAAAAATATTTGGATCAAGGTAAGGGTGTAGTTCTAGATGGTGCAATTCGAAATCTTCTGCAAGCAAAAAAATATCAAGAATTTTTTGAAAAAGAAAACGTGGCAAATGAAATTCTAGTACTAGAAATAGCCTTGTCAGACGAAGAATCATTCAATCGACTAACCAAGCGCAGAGTTTGTGTAGAATGCAAAGAAATTATTCCTTGGATTCCATCTACCTATAATTTAAAAGAGTGTTTAAAGTGTGGTGGAGAATTGAAACCACGAACTGACGATGATCCAGAAGTAGCAAAGAAGCGTATTCTCGAACAGGGGAATGAAGCGATATGGCCAATTTTGGATTATTATAGTAATCTTGGCTTGTTATCTAGGATTATGGGAGAAAATAGTATTGATGAAGTTACCAAAGAGATTGATAAAATGATAAATGATAAATGATAGTGTTTTATGGTATGTCTTATACTATGTGCTTCATGATTTTTGACTAAAAATATGTCTTATATAAAAACAGAAGAAGAAATAAAAATTTTAAAAGACGGTGGTAAGATACTCGGTCATATTTTGGAGACTCTTGCCAAAATGGTAAAGCCTGGAGTTTCTGCCAAAGAAATTGATGACGAGGCTGAAAGACTAATTTTAAAAGCTGGTGGTTTGCCTTCTTTCAAAAATTATAAAAGCTCAAAAAATGATCCACCATTTCCTTCGACAGTCTGTTTTTCTATTAATGAAGATCTAGTTCATGGGATTGCTAGCAAAGAAAAGATAATTAAAAAAGGCGATATTGTAAGTATTGATATTGGGATGAAATACCCAGCCAATAGTTCAAAGCCAAAAGCAGCCAATAGGGGTCTATACACAGATACATCGATTACAGTGGCTGTTGGAAGGATTCCTAAAGAAACTAAACAATTGTTGAATGTTACAAAGCAGGCACTTGAGATTGGTATTAAACATTGTGTGGTAGGAAATACTATTGCAGATATTGGGCGTGCTATTCAAGAATATGTGGAGCCATTTGGTTATGGTATAGTTCGGGATTTGGTTGGGCATGGTGTGGGGCATGCTGTACATGAGGATCCACGAGTGCCAAATTTTTATGATAGTAGTCTTGAAAGTTGGAAGCTAGAGCCTGGTGTTGTTATTGCTATTGAGCCTATGGTGACTATGGGGGGCTATAGGATAGGTGTAGCAGACGACGGTTGGAGCATATCAACAGCTGACAAGAGCCTGTGTGCACACTCAGAGCATACTGTGGTCATTACTTGTAAGAAGCCTATGGTGGTTACACGGAGACCTAGAGAATAACATACGAACTACGAAAAATACCACCGCCACAGCGGGGTCCCGCCTCACGGCGGTGACGAAATTACGAAAATACGAAAAAAGTATGAATATACTTGGAATTGATTATGGGAAAAAAAGAATAGGTTTGGCTTGGGTTGATACAGACCTTGGGGTTGTTTTGCCATTTGGGCAATTTCAGACTTCAGACTTCAGACTTCAGATTGGAGAGTTGGTCGAAAAAGAGAAGGTAGATAAGATTGTTATTGGCTTACCTATTGGGTTAGATGGAAAAGAAAATGAGAACACAAAAAGTGTTCAAGTATTTGTGGAGGAATTAAAAGAACAAATTGATCTGCCGATTGAATTTGTGGATGAGAGATTTAGCTCTAGGCAGGCGGATGCTATGGGTGGCACAGTGAGTAGGGACGAGAAATCAGCGATGGTAATACTTAGTAGTTATTTAGAGCAGAGTAAGCAGAGTAAGTAATAAGCAGTAAGTGGGGATATTAGAAGCTTACTCTGCTTATTGCTTAATCTGCGTATATGCTTTCAATCGTACTTTCCCGTCGAGACTTTCGAGAGTCAGATCAGATAATTTCTTTGTTTACAAAAGATCAGGGTAAACTTGAACTTCTCGCACGTGGAGTAAAAAAAATAACCAGCAAAAATTCGGCTCATTTGGAGCCTTTTTCTTTGGTTCAGGTATCTATTGAAAAAGGAAAAGAAATTGATCATCTGACTACGGTTCAGTCTGTTGAGTTTTTTTCTGATATTAGAAAGAATATTGATAAGAGTCTAGCAACTGGATACCTTGTTTCTCTGGTTGATAAATTGACACAGGTTGGAGAGAGGGAAGGAAGAATATTTGAGATGCTGGTTAGTTGGTTGAGATTTGTTGAAGGGGCGAGCTCATTTAATTCTGCGCTCGTTGATGGTTATATTGTTAAATTGTTACATTGTTTAGGATTCTCACCCGAACTAAAACGTTGTGTTGTTTGTGGAGTAGAAGAAGTGGTAGGTTTGTATCCAGCTGGTGGTGGAGTAATTTGCCAAGCTTGCTGGAAGAAAAAAGAGAAATTGGGTGAACAGGTGTTGGATTGCAATCTGGAACAGGCTAAGAATTTAAATATTTTTTTAGTTGGTGATTGGCATGCTATAAATAATGCAAAATGCATACCCGAAGGGCATCCCTCTGCGGGGAAAATGCAAAATGCAAAATTAGTACACGACTTAATTTATAAATATATGATTTTTCATAGTGAGAAGAAGTTACCTGATTTTGGTATGTTTGACAAAATAAGCCATTAGTGTTATATTGTTCACATATGCAACACCTAAACTGCAACAATAATAACAATAACCAGCTAATAAGCGGGTAGTTTTGCATTTTCAACAAAGCTAACAGACCCGCTCAAAAGGCGGGTTTTATAGTTATTGCATATCGTTCCCCTGTAATTCAATTGGTAGAATATCTGACTGTTAATCAGAAAGTTGTAGGTTCGAGTCCTACCGGGGGAGCTCATTAATTCAAAAACACCAGCTTAAAGTTGGTATTTTTAATTACTAACGACAGAATTTGTCACTAGTGGATTTTTATCATAGGGGTATGGGGTTAATTCTACTTGCAAATGATTTGCAATTGTGTTAAACTAGTTTCGTTATGAAAAATGAAAATATCTTGAAAGCAAAAGGTTATAAAATAACTCGTCCTAGGGTAGCGGTTTTGGATTTACTCACCAAACAAACAAAGCCTTTGTCAGTCAAAGAAATTTTTGTGAAATTAAAACGCGAGCACGATTTGGCATCAATTTATCGCATACTTAAATTATTAGAAGAGGTAGAGATTACTTTTGCCGAAGCTATTGGCGGAGAAAAGTATTACCATTTAGGCAAAGATCAACACCACCATATTGTCTGTCAAAAGTGTGGCCACGTAGAGTGTCTGCCGTGCAATCATTTATTTAATAAAATTAAAAATTTTACTAATATCAAGCACCAGCTAACCTTAACCGGTGTATGTAATAAATGTAATAATAATTAATTCTATGTCTCCATTCCTCTGGATTATCCTCACTACTTTCCTCATCAGCTCGGTGGCCTTAGTTGGCATCTTTACTTTGAGTTTGAAAGAGGATTTTTTGAACAAGATTTTATTGACCCTAGTTTCTCTGTCTAGTGGCACCCTATTGGGAGGTGCTTTTATTCATCTTATACCAGAAGGAGTAGAACAGATGAATGCGGAAAAGTTTTTTCTTTTGGTTTTGACTGCTTTGATTTTATATCTGCTCATTGAAAAATTATTACACTGGAGACATTGCCATAATACAGGAGGTCATTGTGAATCTCACAAGGTGGTTGGGCATATGAATTTGATTGGAGACAGTGTGCATAATTTTATTGACGGGTTAATTATTGCCACCACTTTTTTGGTTAGTGTTCCTTTGGGCATTACCACTGCTATTGCTATTGGTTTGCATGAGATTCCGCAGGAGATTGGGGATTTTGGCGTTTTGCTTTATTCTGGATTCAAAAAGAAGAAGGCTCTGACGCTTAATTTTATGGTTGCTTTGATGACTGTTCTGGGTGGAGTGGCTGGTTGGTTTATCTCCAGTAGAGTGGAGAATGTAAGTGTTTATTTTTTGCCGATTGCTGCAGGTGGATTCATCTACATTGCGGTGAGTGATTTATTGCCGGAGATGAGAAAGGAAACAAGTTTGGGAAAGTTTTTGTTTAATTTATTTATTATGCTTTTGGGTGTTGGGTTGATGTGGGCAGTGAAAGTTTTGGGAGGGGAGTAATGAGAATAATGAATTAAGAATGATGGATGATGAATGATGAATGATGGATGATGAATTGTCCAGCTTCGATAGAGCTGGATTTTTAATATAAAAAATTATCTTAATATAGTCAAATTTATTTTTCCTAGTTCGATATTTTTAAGTATTATGATATAATGTGTTAAACAACTAACATTTAATTTGTTTCCTATGAAGAAAATTATCATTGGGTTATTAATAGTAGTGGTTTTGGGATTGGCTGTTTTTTTTATTTTAAAATCAAATGGATGGCAAATTTATAAAAATTCACGTTATGAATTTAGTGTAGAATATCCTGCTAACTGGACTTTAGGAGAACCTGAAACAAATAACGCCGGCCGTACTTTTATTGAGCCAAAAACAGGAGTACAGTGCTTTGCCTATGGTTTTGCTAATGCTTTAACAAACGAACAAGGCGAACCCCAAACTTTAGAAGAGTTTGTTGATTGGTTGACAGTTGATACTAGAGTCGGTGAAGGGCTTTATACTAACGTGATTGAGAGGACTAATACTACGCTTGATGGTCAAAGTGCTGTGTATGTGTTTATGGAACAAGATATGGATCTGAAGGAAGCTATTTATACATTAGGTTCAGAAGAAGGTCATGGGCTTTATTGTATGTATAATGATAAGGAAGAATGGAATACATACAAAAATGTTTTTGAAAAAATGAAAAACAGTTTCAAAATGACTACCGAACAAGTTTCTTTTGGTTCGTTTAGTTGTAGTAATTTACTAGCTGGAGCAAGTACACCATTTAAGGATTTTCAAACTTTTCGCGATACAAAATACACCGAGGTTACTATGACCTCTCGCGATGCTTGGGATAAAGATATGCTACCAAAGCAGGTCGTAAATCTTGAGAAAAAAAGTTATGAGTGTTTTCCCATGCCAACTGAATTTGAAGGCGGTGAACCAGAGGGAGGGGTAATGGCTGAGCCAATGGTAACAGAAGTAGAATGGACTTGCGAACTAGAATATAATGATTGGAAATATCTGGAAGGTAATGATACTGTGGGTAAACAAGTTGCTGAAAAAGCTGGGTTTGCCTGTGAAAAGCAAAATTGCTTTACTGATGGACCAATGATAAATGAGGTAACGGTTTGGTTGTGTACTAAATAAATACTTAAAATGCCAAAAAGGCTTAGATAAAATATATGAAAAAAAACAATTTCATTTTATTAATTTTACTACTGTTAACCAGCTTTACTATTGCTGGCTGTGGTAAAACCAACAACACGGTAAAAAATAATGATTATGAACCTCTCCCTCCAATGCCAGCCGAGGTGGTGGAAAATTATATGAAGTATACTTTAGGCACAATCCCAGACGCGGAAATTGATTATGATAAAGCGAAGGAGTATTTAAATGATGAGTTGAAAGCTCAATTTACTAATCCGATGTTCGTGCCAACTAGTTATTGTATTCAAGATGGTCCGGACGACGTGCGCATCATATCTGATCAAGTAGTAGCCGGTGGTTCTATTGGGGTGGTCGTTGAGGGAAAATATGGCGGGGAATGGAAAGAAATGTGGCAATTTTTAATAACACCAATTGGAGATTTGTCTTGGGCAATCAAGAAAATTGAATGTTTAAATAATTAAATTAGAATTTTTGTTTTATTACAAGGATTTTATAAATTACAAAATATATGAAAAAACTAATTTTTCTCACAACAATTTGTTTTGTTTTTTTACTGGGGGTAGGGTGTGAAGTGGATGGACCTGGTAGTCATCCTCCAACAATAGAGATGGAAAAGGCAGAGGAGGTCGTAAACAGCTATATGAATCTAACTTTGGGTTCAATTCCGAGTGCAGAAATAAACTTTGGTAAAGCCAGAATGTTTTTAGTACCAGATTTGCAAATACAATTAGAAGAAGATCCAATGTTCATACCCATGAGCTATTGTATGCAAAATGGACCTGATGAAGTCCAAATTATAGAGTCATATTTTAATGAAGAAATGAATTGGGTAGATGTGATAGTGGAGGGAAAATATGGTGATTGGGAATGGGAAGAGATGTGGAAATTTCAAGTCGTACCAGTAGAAGGTGGTAATTGGATGATAAATAAGATTGAATGTTTACCTATGTAAAATTTTAAATCCTCGTTTTCTTGGCGGGGATTTTGTAAATAGAAAAAATATGAAAAAAACAATTTCCCCTATCGTTATTTTAACATTATGTATAGCTTTGTCATTTGTATTGGTAGGATGTGGTAGATCTTATATTTATGATGAATGTACAGGTGGTGAAATGGGTCCTGCTGGAGGTTATTGTTTTGTGCTTGATGGTACTGAAAACTATCCTGATTTTTTATTTTATTATCTAGGTAATGTTCTTGATGTGACTGAAATAGAAATAGGGGAGATTAATCGTGTGTATAAACTTAATACCCATATTACTATATATGCCGTACCCAAAGAGTTAGTCAAGAGAAATCATGTAGAGGAAGATGGAGTAGCTTCACAAGAGATTAGTTTAAAATTAGGAAAGAATGTATTAAAGATAACATCTTTTGACAAAGAAAATAAGAAAATGCAATTAGAAGTGATAGAATGAGTCTAGAATCGGTTGAATCTGTTGATTATATTTATATAATCATTAATAAATATTTATGAAAAAAAAGAGCATAATAATCATTGCAATTGTAGTTATATTAATTTTTATTGCCGGCATATTTATCTTAACTAGAAAAGATGAAGAATTTACATCCACCTCTATGTTTGATTCAGCAGACACAGCCATATATTACGAAGACAGAGCTATGCAAGAAGAATGGGGTAAGGATACTATAGAAATTTTAAAGGGTGGAAAATCCACGTATAATGAATATGAAGATTTAAAATTAAAAAATAGCTATACATTTGAAACATCACAAGCAGAAATGACGCAGATATTGGATCTAGTTGAAAAAAGTAATTTTTTATCTTTAAAAGATGAATATGTGGATCCTATGATAATGGATGGCGAGGTGGAAAAATTAACAATCACTTACGGGGATCAGACAAAAACAGTAATGATTGTAAATACTTATAGGGAAGAATTTACTCGGGTTGTAACCGAACTATTTAAGCTAGTAGAAATGAAAACTGACGCAAAGGTCAATTAATTTGAAAGTTAAAAATATATGAATAAAAAAATTATTATCCCTATAGTTTTAGTGGTTATAATCCTCATCATCGCAGGCATTTTTATAATCACAAAAAAAGATAATAAACTAGTCACATCACCTTTACCACCACAAAACAGTATAGTCGTCACAGATCCAGAAGTTATTTCTTTATTTGATGAAGTCATAGCAGATTATATGAAGCTTTTGCACGGAGACACAGGTGCTTTTTGTCCAGAAGTAGAAATAGACGGACCAAAACAGGAAAAAACTAGCGGGGCAAAGCAGAAAAAGGAAATTTATAGTGTATCTTTTACTTGTTCTGATTGTGCCAGAAAGGGTTGCTATGGTCCAGGGTGTTGTGATCCAAAACGAGTTTTGTTTTATAAAGAAGGCGAAGAAATAATAAAGGTGGACAATTTACTCGATCAATACGATGAGATGTTTGAGCCACTTCAAAATACTACAGAAATGAGATTGTTCTTAAGATTTTCTGGTCATCTGGGCAGTAATGAATTATTTTCTTTCTCAGACGCTAGAAAAAGAAGTAGAAGTTTTGTAGATAAAAAATCAGACTGCGAAACAACTTCTATACTTGGTACTTTGGATAAAAATTTTGTAGTAGAACAAACTGATGACGGTTTTATTTACCAAGGCTACGCAGCTTTTGCAGAAGCATCCACTGTTACGTATAAAAAATTCCATATTACCAATAAAGGCGTTATGACAGAGCTAGAAAGCGAGGAGGTAGAAAATTGTGGAGTACAAATATTATATTAAATATCAAATTTAAAATTTTATGAAAAAAAAGAACATTATAATCATAATTGTAGCTATATTAATTTTTATCGCCGGCATATTTATATTCACCAAAAAAGACAAAGAACCCACACTTACACTTGACCCATTAGAGACCGAACAGGCCTGCCCAGGCGTTTGGGATGGAGAAAATAATACTACAGCGGAAAGCCAAAACGCGGACATTTCATTTTTTTACACCATACCACGGTGGTTTGAGCGAAAGATGGATTTTGTGGATATAAAACAATCAAAATTTGGCAATGAGATTGAAGTTTATGCCAAAATAATGCCATGGCTTCAAGATATGGAAAATATCGATGTAAAATTTAATTTACCAGAAGGACTTACTTTGGTAAGTGGTAAAACGGAATGGAGTGGAAATATTAAAAAATGTGAAGTTAGAGAATTTGCTTTAAAAGTAAAGTGGACAAGCCAACCAGAAGAAACACAAAGATTGCGAATGTTTTTTGAATATGATTTTCCAAAACAAGAATTACTTGATTATGTGGAAGTAAACAAGGATATTCAATATGATAATCCTCAGTTACGAAAAGATTTAATTGATTTTATAAACGAAAAGCCAGACAGGTGGGATGATGATTTAAAATTGTTAATAAAATAATGGATTTAAA
>JAHJGG010000075.1 GCA_018824545.1 Patescibacteria group bacterium
AAGAGAATATATTGATTACTACAATAACGAGAGACAACAATGGGATTTAAAAAAGATGACTCCTGTAGAATACAGAAATCATCTTTTATCAACTGCTTAACTGGTTTTTATTTCGTGTCTACTAAAGGGGGTACGGATCAATGCGGGAGGTTTTTTATTTCAAACCCAGGATTGACAAGAGCTAAAAAATTGCTTATACTGCTGTTGTTTTCCTGGCCCGTTCGTCTAATGGTTAGGACGCTAGGTTCTCATCCTAGTAATAGGGGTTCGATTCCCCTACGGGCTACATTTGATTCTAGATTTATAATTTCAGATTTCAGATTAAATTTGTTTTTCAATCTACAATCAAAAATCACAAATCTACAATAAAAAAGGCAGGGTAGCTCAGTTGGTAAGAGCGTAGGATTCATAACCCTAAGGTCGGGAGTTCGAATCTCCCCCCTGTCACTATGAAAAAATCGGGAGGTTATTTTGTATATTTTTTACAAAGTACAAAACATGGAAGAATATACACAGGAAGATCTGAAAAAGATCCGCAAATAAGATTAGTGGAACATAATTATGGAACTAATAATTGGACTAAACAAAATGGTCCTTTTAGATTAATATATTTCGAAAAATACTGTTGCAAAGATGACATGGCTGCACGAGAAAAATTTTTCAAGTCCGGTTTTGGCAGGAGAATCAGAAATGCAATACTTAGTGAGGTGCTAAAAAATAACACTCAGTTTCCGCCAGAGGCGGACCAGCCTATGGCTGGGGTAAGAGCGCCCCGATGTACATCGGGGAGGTCGGGAGTTCGAATCTCCCCCCTGTCACAAAAAACCGCAATGATGCGGTTTTTTTAACCTTAAAATTTTATTTCATAATGCGACATGTAACATGTCATGTGATATATGATACATGATATGTGTTATGTGATATGTGTTATGTGATACATAATATATGCTTCATACTACGTGCATCGTGTATCATGATTTTCACCTTCCTGGTGGCACTTGATAATATTGCAAAACAAAACTAGCAATATCACCAAAAACGGGTGCAGCTGTTGTGGCTGAATATGCGCGTTTAGGTTTTTCAAATTTTACTATCATGACAAACTTTGCATTATCTACAGGAGCAAAGCCAACAAACGACTGGTTCGTAGCATCAGTATAGCCCCCAGAGCCAGCAATTTGAGCTGTACCAGTCTTTCCAGCCACATAGTAGCCTTCTACTCCAGCACCAGTAGCATGACCACTATCGACCACTGTGACGAGCATTCCGCCAAGTAGATTGGCTGATTTTTTTTGAATTACCTGTCTTACTTCTTTTTTGCCAAATCTATCTACTTTTCCGTCAGCATATCTAATTTCTTCTACAATATATGGTTTCAAAAGTGTCCCTCCGTTTGCAATCGCACCAAAAGCAGTCACTAATTGTAGTGGAGTAGCTGTAATACCCTGACCAAAAGAAGCAGTCGCAGAGTAACAGTCGACATTATCTCCACGGTTAATTGACAAAGTATCTATTGTGCCAGAATTCTCACTATCTAGCTCGATCCCCTCCTTTAGTCCAAAACCAAAATCTTCTATATAATTTATTAACTTCTTTTTTCCCAATTGTTCTGCCACAAATACCATACCAGTATTAATTGAATTTTCAAGTACTCCAGTCATTGTTTGGTTTCCAAAAATCTTACTTTCTGCATTACGTATTGGTGTGTCACAAATATCATCTCGAATTCCAGTATCTGTAAACCATGTATTCGGCGTTACAACCCCTTCATTAAGAGCCGCAGCCATTACAACTGGTTTAAATATAGATCCTGGCTCATAAGACATAAAAATTGAATTGTTGTTATAAACTTCTCCTGATTCTACCTGACTATAATCATTTGGGTCAAAATCAGGAAATCCACACATAGTTCGAATTGCACCAGTCCATGGGTCTAATATTACAAGTGAGGCGCTCACTGCTCCGTATTCTATTGCAGCAAAATTTAATTTTTGACACGCCTTGAACTGAAGCGTCCTGTCTATTGTTAATAAAATATCAACTCCATCTTTGGCACTTTCTAAATTTTTTCCTGCTAACGGTATCCACAGGCCGGTTGCACTCTTCATACCTTCGTAAAAACCTCCACTACCAGCTAATTCGTCCTGCCAATATCCTTCTACACCGTAGCGCCCAATATTCTGTCCATCTTCAGTTTTACCTACAAAACCAACCACATGAGATGCTAAATTGTTTTCTGGATAAAATCTATGTGACTGACGAATATAATTAATTCCAGGCAGATCAAGTTCTGTGAGCTTATCCACAACCTCTTGATCTACTTTCATTTCAAGTGGTTCATAAGGATCAGTGCGCTTGTTCACCTGCAAAAATACTTCTAGCTTCTTTTCATCATTATATTCAAAAACTTCTGCTAACTTTTCTGCTACATTCTCGGCCATCTCATCATCCAATATAAGCCTAGTGTCTGCATAAATTAAAAAATAATCGCGGTTGATGGCCAGTGGATATTCTTCTCCAGTGCGAGAATCCTGTACAAAAATCTCTCCTCGAACAGGGAAAAGCTGGGCATAAACCTCATGAGAACCAGCAGCTAGTGCAGTATAAAAGCTATGCTGAAGTATCATGAGGGTAAATAATCTAGAAATTATTAGACCTCCTACAAAAAAAACAACAACAGCTGCAAATCTTAACCTAGGACTCGCAGTATCGTTCCTTTTTCTTCTAGTCACATTATGGAGAGCTTGATCACTTGCCATAAAACACAAAAATTCTCACCTTTTATAAATTTTTTAAAGCTTGGTGAGTGGCAAAATCATTAAACGTTAGTTAAACTTAATCCAAAAGTATTGCGCCATCCTCGGGGCAGAGCCCCGAGGTATTGGCAGAAAGTCTTTTGGTAAATCATTGTTCGAATTCACCTTTCCGATGCAGAGCATCGGGGAATTAAACCAATTTAATTCCCTCTATCAGTCTAAATCCATTCTTGTCAGTGTAATCAATGATTAAATTTTCTTCTGTCTTCCCATTCTTCGCTCTGCAACTTCTTTGTCTACCAAGCCTTCTTCAACCAATGCTTTTAGAGAATTTTCCATTGTAATCATTCCCTCTTTGGCTCCAGTCTGAATAGCACTTTGAATTTGAGCAATATTATTTTCTCTTATAAGATTTGATACTCCAGCAGTGTTGATCAAAATTTCGCGTGCTGCAACCAATTTTCCGTCTATACCCGGTACAAGATGCTGAGCCACAACACCGCGCAATACGGATGAGAGTTGGATAAGAACCTGTTTTTGTTTGGCTCCCTCAAAAACATCTACAATACGCTCTACTGCTTCTGCAGCACTAGATGTGTGTAGTGTAGAAAAAACCAAGTGACCTGTTTCTGCTGCTGTCAAAACAGTGGCAATAGTCTCTGGATCACGCATTTCTCCTACAAGAATAACATTAGGGTCTTGTCGAAGTACATGCTTTAGGGCTGCGGCAAAAGATCTTGTGTCTATACCAACTTCTCGCTGTTCAATTAGACATTCTTTGTCTTCAAATAAAAATTCTATTGGATCCTCAACAGTCACAATATGAGCCTTTCTACTCGTGTTTATCTGTTCAATCATGGATGCAAGTACTGTTGACTTACCATGTCCTGTTGGACCTACGACAAGCACAAGTCCATCTAACAAATTTGGGAAACCCAAAAGAGCAGGCTCAAAATGAAGTTCTTCTGGAGTGGGGATAACTTTTGGAATATGTCGAGCCGCTATTCCAATATTTCCTTTTTGTTGATGTACATTGACACGAAATCTTTCATCCCCCAAATCAAAACTCATATCAAGCTCCAGATTCTTTTCATACTTCTTTTTCTGATCAGCATCCATTATAGAATAAATTGCTTTCTCAATTTCTGCCTTTGGCAAAACCTTTTCTTCAATATCTTTTAATTTTCCATCTATGCGCAGAGTAGGCTTCTCTCCTGCTATCAGATGAATATCTGATGCATCCTCTTTTATTGCATCTTCAAAATAAGCTTTTATTGTTTTCATAAAGCATTTCTTTATATTAATTTATACTAGTAGTTTACCATAGTCAGAAATAGACGGCAACGGTTTGATTTTTGAAATATTCATGAGTAAAATTTAGGTTAGCAGAGTTGGGTAATCAATAATCGGTAATTAGAGCTAGTTTTTTTAAATAATCGACGGTTACCAGTTTCTAGTTTCTAATCACTAGTGACTCGAAACTAGAAACTTGCAAAACAAAAAAATCCTCTGTTCCCAGAGGAGTAATTTTGCATTTTAAATTTGGCATTTTGCATTACTTCTTCTTCACATTTTTATACTGCGCACTTACCAATTTTGTTACAACATTCTTAACCTTATCTGCCATACCATTATCAACTGCATACTTATCCACAACCTCTTGTACTGTTTTCACGTACTTATTCTTACTCATCTTTTCCATTGCTCCAGACTCTTCTATCTTTACTTTTACTTTTTCATAAACATCAGCAGAATGATCAAGCAATTGACTACGTGTTTCTCTTCCTTTTTTTGTGACATTGAGCCAGGTTAACCCAGCACCAAGTAAACCACCGAGACATAGACCCTTTTTGAATTTGCCCATACTTTTTTGGAATTATGAATTATGAAGTAAGAATTATGAATTACGAGTTAAGAATACCACAAATCGACAAAACTTAATTCATAATTCATAATTCTTAATTCATGTTTAATTATACCAAACCCGACCCTAATCCACAAACTTTTTGTACTCATCTTCCAAACTCTTCACAACCACATCCAATGAATACTTTTCTATAGCTATCTTACGTACTTGCTCTTTCAATTTTAGCTCATCAATATTTTTTGAAAAATAATCAAAAATTCCTCTAGCCAAAGCTTCTGTATTATTTGGCTCAACTATGAATCCACCGTCTTGAGCCACACTTCGCACTCCTGGCAAATCTGTGGCTAAAACTGGTACACCACTTGCCATGGCTTCTACGAGTACCAGACCAAAAGCCTCTCCCCTATTTATTGAAGGCAAAATACATAGATCTGCCATATTGTAATAAGAAGGCAATTCTTCGTCTAATATTCTGCCAACAAATCTAGTATTTTCTGAAATTCCATAAAACTCGGCTTTTTTTTCAAATCCCTCCTTCAGGTCCCCGTCCCCAACAAAAATTGCCTGCAAAGACATTTTTTGGCCTTTCAAAAATGCTAGAGCCTTAATCAATACTGACACACCTTTGAAATAATGTGCCTCATCCATACCACCCACAAAAATAATAGTGGAAATGTCCTTGGAAAAACCTAGTCGGTCAAAAAGTGCGCCTGGTTTTGGCTGTGGATAAAATCTTTCTATATCTACTCCAAATGGTAGTTCTAGCCATTTGTATTTATTTTTTTTATAAAGATTATTTGCATCACTTGATTCTAGATAATCAAATGAACTAACAATC
>JAHJGG010000076.1 GCA_018824545.1 Patescibacteria group bacterium
AAAAATCAAGGTTAGTGATTGACCTTTCCACTGATATTTGGTATCGTAAAGATTAGCCAGCCATAAGCCAAGGAGGACTTGCCATGCGGGACTATCAAATAAAAAACCTTACTGAGACCCAACTCGAATTTCAAATCAATAAGCCATGGTATAAGTTCAAAATGGTAAGAGACACCAAACGACCTGTCGGCTGGTGGCTCCCATTTCGAAAAAAAGCTACTGAAAAATTTAAAAAGATGGTAGAAGATTTGAAAAAACAAATGGAAAAAGAACGAACCAAAAAATTTGCTAGAAGAAATGTGTATTAGAAACTACTATTTTACTGGCAAACGAAAAACCAACCGTTTGCCTGCCCTATACTCAAAATAATTGAGAATAGAGCAGGGAGAAATACGGTTGTTTTTTTGTTTATTTTTTTCAAATAAAAAAACACGACCCTCGTAGGGCCGTGCTTAAAACTTAATCTGCTTAATGCTTACTCTGCTTACTTGCGTTTCCCCTCAACAATCTCAGTTTCAATATTCTTTGGTACTTCTGCATAATGGCCAAACTCCATATTGGAAGAAGCTCTTCCCTGTGTCATAGATCGCAAGTCTGTAGTATAACCAAACATTTCAGAAAGTGGTACAGTAGCTTTGACTACTTTGATCTGCCCTCTTTCTATCATCTCTTGAATTTGACCACGTCTTGAACTCAAATTACCAACGACATCTCCCATATATTCTTCTGGAGTAGTTACCTCTACTTTCATTACTGGTTCCATAACTACTGGATTAGCTTTTCTAGCCGCAGCCTGGAATGCCATACTACCTGCCATCTTAAATGCAATTTCTGAAGAATCAACTTCGTGAAAACTTCCATCGTAAACAGTAACCTTTACATCTACAATTGGATAACCAGCAACGATACCTCTGTCAATTGCCTCTCTTACACCTTTTTGGATGGCTGGAATATATTCTTTTGGAATAACACCACCACGAACCTCATCCACAAATTCAAATTCTTTTTCAGAACCAGGTTCCATTGGTTCCAATTTGAGCCAGCAATGACCATATTGACCGCGTCCACCAGACTGTTTGACATACTTTCCTTCTGCCTCTGCAGAAGTTTTGATTGCTTCTTTATAAGCAACTTGTGGAGCTCCAACATTACATTCTACTTTAAATTCACGCTTCATTCTATCTACCAAAATTTCCAAATGCAATTCTCCCATTCCAGCAATAATAGTTTGTAATGTTTCTTCATCCGTTGAAACTCGAAATGTTGGGTCCTCTTCTGCAAGCTTAGAAAGTGCCAATCCCATCTTCTCTTGATCCGATTTGGTATTTGGCTCAACGGCTACTGATATAACTGGTTCTGGGAAAACAATTGATTCCAAAATAATTGGATTATTTTCATCACAGATAGTATGCCCTGTAAAAGTATCTTTGAGGCCAACTGCTGCTGCAATTTCTCCAGCAAAAACCTCTTGTACTTCTTCTCGATCATTTGCATGCATACGAACAATACGACCTATGCGTTCTTTTTTACCTGTTGTAGTATTTAGAATATAAGAACCGGATTTCAACATACCAGAATATATTCTAAAAAAAGCAAGCTTTCCTACAAATGGATCTGTTGCAATTTTAAAAACTAATGCCGAAAAAGGCTGATCATCACTTGCCTCTCGATGCATCTCTTCCTCTGTATCAGGATCAATACCTTTGATATCTGTGACATCTAGTGGGGATGGTAGATAATAGCTAACCGAGTCAAGCATGGTCTCTACAATCACCCCTCTACCATCTCCACCCATGATAGGGAAAAGCTTTCCTGCCAAAGTTGATTTTCGAATGGCTTTTCTAACTTCCTCAACTGATAATTCTTCGCCATTCAAATATTTTTCCATAATCACATCGTCTCCTTCAACCGCTACTTCGATTAACTCTGCTCTATACTTTTCTGCTTTTTCTTTCATGTCCTCTGGTATTTCGCTTTCGACCAATTCTTTATCATCAAAAGAATTGTATGTGTAAGCTTTCATTTTTACAAGATCAACTATTCCATTTATTTCTTTTTCAAAACCAATTGGCAGTTGAATCGGATGAGCTTGCTTACCGAGACGATCTCTAATAGATTCTAAACTTTTATAAAAATCTCCACCAGTCTGATTAATTTTATTAATAAAACACATGCGTGGAACATGATACTTGTCAGCTTGGCGCCAAACAGTTTCTGATTGTGGTTCTACTCCCATCTTTCCATCAAAAATAACTACAGCTCCATCAAGTACACGGAGTGATCGCTCTACTTCTGCAGTAAAATCAACGTGTCCAGGAGTATCAATAATATTGATACGAACCAAATCTTCCTTTCCACGAGTAGCTGACCAAAAACAAGTGGTAGCAGCAGAGGTAATGGTAATCCCACGTTCTTTTTCTTGTTCCATCCAATCCATCTGAGTTTCACCTTCGTGCACAGCACCAATTTTGTGAGTTTTGCCGGTCAAATACAAAACACCTTCGGTGACTGTAGTTTTTCCAGCATCGATGTGGGCAATAATCCCAATATTTCTTGTTCTTTCTATTGGATATTCACGTGGCATAAGTTTAAATACATTATGATAGTTAAAAACTACAGATCTACTGATATTGCGATTACTACGGATTCTACAGATTTCTATCCGTAGCATCAGTAAATCCACATAATTAGCAAATCCGTAGTTATTTTTTCTTCTTACTTCTAAATCTTGCAAAATGAGCAAAGGCTTTGTTCGCCTCAGCCATACGATTTACATCGTCTCTCTTTTTGTATGCTCCACCAACACCATCAATAGCATCCAATAATTCGGCCGCAAGCCTATCTTTCATTGAGCTACCTTTGCGAGCTTTTGCAGCAGCAACAATCCATCTGAATGCTAGAGCATTCTGGCGAGTACCCACAACAGGCATTGGAACTTGATAATTTGCACCACCCACTCGACGTGATCGTACCTCAAGCTGAGGTCTGATATTATCGAGAGCTGATTCAAAAACTTTTACTGCGTCTTGTTTTTTCTTTTCTTCCAAAATAGCAAATGCACCATACACAATTGATTGAGCACGAGTCTTCTTG
>JAHJGG010000077.1 GCA_018824545.1 Patescibacteria group bacterium
ACCCCACAACAAGAACAAAAAAATATACCTCCAGCCGAGAGTATACCTGATGTAATTCCCCCACAATACAAAGGTATACCCAGCGAGGTTGTTGAAGAATTATGGCAAAGTAAAGTTTACGTTGACCCTGAAAAAAATAAAGTTGAGGCAGAAAGACGACAGCAGGCTTTAGAAGCAATAAAACAAGGTGAGGCTGATAGAGAAACCGCGAAACAGCACCAAATGTCCGAAAGATATTCAAAATTGCCACCCGAACAAAAAACCGAATTTCCAACGGCGCAAACGGACGCAGGTAAAATTTTGAACGAACACATTCAAGGAAAGAGAGAGCTTGACGACTTATCTCCTGAAGAATTTTTTGTGCTGGGTAAGTTAAAAACAGTCTATGAAGAATTTAAAAAAGAGAATCCAGACAAGCCTTTTGGTTTTGAACTTTCAAGAGATATAGACCAAAACGTCTATAACAATCTGGTCCAAAGATTGGCTTTCAAAGTTTTGGAAGGAAAACAACGAATTGGCGATCAAGAAAAAGCAAATGAAATTAGGCAGGAGTTGGGAGTTCCTGCTCAAGAAATACAGACGGAGGGATTGTTAGTTCCAGAGGACGAAAGCCAAATAGTTCCTAAGCAACAAGTGATCGAACGCGACAAATTTACGGTACGTCACGCCTTAGACATTAATGACACACTCCTTGATCCAAAATTTCAGGAACAACTGGAAAGATCAAAATACAAAGCTGAATACAACAAACTCCCTGTTGGTAAATTACTTGACTTGGCATGGACAGGTGTCGATGACGAAGGTTATGAAGCTTACAAAAAAACTTTTGACTTTGTGCAAAAAGTACGTGCCGAGCAAAAGATTGATTCTCAAACTACGAAATCCTCGGGAGCAGAAAAAGTAGAAAGGAAAACATTAAGGCCTGATGATCTGGAGAGACTGAGGCGTACTGCTTATTCTAAAGAAAAGCAGGCAATAGCAGAGGGCGATGTTGTCAATCTTGATCTTGATTTAGCACAAATAGATTGGAAAGTCGGAGAAAGATTTGATGCACACGGATTAGCAAAAATTAGCATACCTAATCAACTTACACAGTTGGTTAAATTACTTGAGCAAGGTATAGATCCAAAGCGACCATTTCATACCGCTCCATTAGAAGTAGAGCCTGAGAAAAAAGCAGCCCTTGGGGCGGCACTTGGAACAGCTGGCGGCACTGCGTATAAAGAAGGGAGTTTTGTGCTTCTAAGTAATCCTGATGGCCAACTGATGGATGGAATAAAATATGTGATTGTAAATGACGCTTACTACGAAGCTTTGGACGAACTTCAGGCAGCATATCCTGACGTTGAATTTATAAGAGCAGACGAGACTCCAAAACGTCTACAAGAAATAGTAAACAAAATAGATAAAAAGAAATAAGGAGTTGGCGGGGCGCAATTCACCCCCTTCACTTCCCCCTCTTGCACCCCGCCAACATTGAAAAAAGAAATTGACCTTGCGGAAAAGTGATTTTCTTTCAGAAAATAAAAGGAAAAGCATACATCGTACAACAGCACGATATCCGGTTCGCGCTTGGCTAACGCCAAATGCTCACCCAAATTTTTACTTCACTGCGTTCCGTGAAAACTTCGGATATCGGCGACGTTATCTAAAATGTTGCTACGCACATAACAGGACATTGGATTTAAATTTTTTAAACATCAATTACTTAAGGGCTATTTTCTTCTTAACTAAAAAAGCCCAAGTGTGGGCATTTTTTTTATTTATATAATTTAATTACTATATACCTACTTTTTCTTTGATCATTGCAATCTCTCGACTACGCTGTTCTAGAATATCTGTTACTTCTTTCAATCTAAAACTATGTAGAGTTACTTCTTGATCTTTCCTTTCAGCAAGTTGGACTAGTCTATCTAGGGTGTCATGAATACCACGTACGTCTTCCTTAGTAGACATATTTTCTTTAATAAACTGAATGTCATCTTCATGCTTTAGTAGCATTTGAAGTACCTTATCTTCATCCATATTTTTGTATTTATTTTAATACATCCTAAGTATATCTCACTAAATTTGCCGTGTCAATATTGCATTCATAAAATTATTCTTAGGTAATTAATAACAAAATTCAAAACTAGCATCATATACCAAAGGATTGTGATTCTATCGAATATTGGCTGTAATATAATTAAATAAGAGCGTTCATATACTCATATATGCTATACTACATAATAAAAATAATAGAGGCAAGAAATAATATTATTTTGGAAAAATAAAGCAAAATTCATCATAAAATTCTCATACACAATCTATTCAAAAAATAACAATATCAACATTTATCAACAAAGGATAGCGGAACTATCCTTTTTTTGTTATAATGTAGTTAAATCTCAAATACTAATATTTGGGTATTTACTAATATAAAAAATGCCAAAAATTACTTCGCAAAATTTATTAAAAGGAAAAGAATCAATAAATCCAGAAATACAGCCAATTGAATCTACTCCTATTGAAGCCAAAGAACTACCACCAACCCCGGAAGTTGCTTCTGATGTCCTAGCTGAACAAAAAGATGCATCCCAACCCAGTATAGAAACAACTGAAAGAATAAATAAAAGTACAAAGCGTTCTTTTTCTGCGTCTGTCAAAATGCCACAAGCCAAAGACGAGATCACCTTAAAAATTGAAAATATAATGTCTCAAAATCTAGAAGAAGAATACAAAAAAATGTCTATAGTTGACCAGCAGGAATTTAAACTAAAAGGCGAAGAGACTGCCTCCAAAATAAGATTATTAATGAAAGGAACTCACACAAAGGTTAAAAAGATTTTTAAACTTCTTGTAAGCTGGTTAAAAATGCTACCTGGCGTTAATAGATTTTTTCTAGAACAAGAAGCTAAAATTAAGACGGATAAGATTCTAGGATTGAAGAAAATAGAAAATCTGAAAAAGGGGAAATGAATTATTCAAAAAAAATTACAAACCAGCAATTTAATAACAGATAAATTTTAATTTATAATTTTTATTAGGTGAATTAGAAATTAGGTGAATTAGGTGAATTTACATATGCTTCTATTATTACTACAATTATCACTATCTTCTTCCCAATTTGGTAATAGTAATGGACTTGACAACCCTATTGTTTTTGTTATTGCAATGGCTGTGGTTACCATCCCTATCAAAATTTTTGTTTTGTATATTATTAGATCAATATTACATACTAGAAACAAAGAAGGTAAGGCATTCAATAGAATAGTACTGCAAATTACAGTTCCAAAAGAAAGGAAATCAGAAGGGCAAGGTGGACAAGTTGGTAGTGAAGACCGTTTGGAGCAGATAAAGGAGGAAATCGGACTCACTGAGACATTTTTTTCTGCAATTGCAGGGCTAAAGGCTGAAAAAGGATTGAAAGCTTGGTTTAATGGTAGAAATGATCACTTTTCATTTGAAATTGTAGTTCACAATCATCTCATATATTTTTATACTGATATACCAAAACGATCGAAAAATTTTATTGAACAACAAATACACAGTGGTTATCCTTATGCAGAAATAGAAGAAATTACTGATTACAATATTTTTCAACCTCACAGCAATATTGTTGGTGCATATCTAGATGACAAAAAAATTCACGCTCTACCATTTTTGACTTATGAAAAAATGGATTCTGATCCCCTTTCGGGCGTTCTAAACACCTTATCAAAAGTGTATGAAGGTGAAAGTTCTGCCGTCATTCAGTTTGTTTTGCGTAGCGCAAAAGCAAAATGGCGTAGCAAAGGTGTTACTATTGTTCGAGAAGTAAGAGATGGTAAAAAATTTAATGATGTTGTAAATCAATCTGTTTTGGGTAAAATATTCCATAATACAAAAAAAGATTTGTTGTGGCAGGCAACTAGTAAAAAGGATGAGGAAAAACCAGAATCTTCCCGTCAAATATCTGGGATGGAAGAAGAGATGCTAAAAGGTATAGAAGAAAAAATGAGCAAAGGTGGAATTGACGTTACGATTCGTCTCTTGAGTGCATCAAATAGCGAAGAATTGGCCAAGCTTAATCTGGATAATATTATAAACTCTTTTAGTCAGTACAATCTTTATCAGTATGGCAATAGTTTTTCTGCAATTATTCCTCGTACGCAGAAAAAAATAATTCAAGAGTTTATTTATCGTTCTTTTAATAAAAAACATAATTTGGTTTTAAATACTAGTGAGATGGCTTCGTTTTGGCACCTACCACTTCATTCTACAGAAGCATCTAATATTAAATGGCTATCAGGTCGCAAGGCTCCACCACCTGCAGAACTACCTAGAGAAGGTCTCAAGCTTGGCTATGTAGACTACAGAGGAAGCAAGGTCGATGTATTTATGAAGCACAAAGACAGACGCCGTCACCTTTACATTATTGGTAAATCTGGTGGAGGAAAATCAGTCTTTATTTCGCGCCTTGTAAATCAAGATATCAAACGTGGTGTGGGTGTATGCGTCATTGACCCACATGGTGACTTGGTTGAGCAAGTTTTGGAAAATATCCCCAAAGAAAGAGCAGATGATGTTATTATTTTCAATCCTTCTGACATGGAGCGTCCGATTGGATTAAATATGCTTGAAGCCAAAACAATTGATCAAAAAGATTTTGCAGTACAAGAAATGATCTCTATTTTTTACAAACTCTTTCCACCTGAAATGATCGGACCTATGTTTGAGCACCACATGCGAAATGTAATGCTAACACTCATGGCTGATATAGAAAACCCAGGAACTATAATAGACATACCTCGCATGTTTTCTGATGCAGAATATGCTCAAAAATATATTGATAGACTAACAGATCCAGTAGTAAGAGCCTATTGGGAAAAAGAAATTGCACAGACTAGCGACTTTCATAAATCTGAAACACTAGGATATCTAATTTCCAAAGTAGGTCGTTTTGTAGAAAATGAAATGATGCGTAACATCATGGGCCAGCAAGTGTCGGGCTTTAGTTTTCGAGATATAATGGATGAGCAAAAAATTCTGCTTGTTAATCTTGCTAAGGGAAAAACCGGAGAGGTAAATGCCAAACTCTTGGGTCTAATTATTGTTGCCAAACTCCAGATGGCCACAATGGCTCGTGCTGACTTACCAGAAGATGAACGAAAAGATTTTTATCTATATATTGATGAGTTTCAAAACTATGTTACTGATTCTATCGCCACCATATTGTCAGAAGCTCGCAAATACCGCCTCAATTTGACTATGGCACATCAATACATGTCTCAGCTAGTCGACCAAAGTGGAAAAACAGAGGTAAGAGATGCAGTACTCGGTAATGTGGGTACAATCTGTTCTGCACGTATAGGGCCTGATGATGCTGAGGTATTAGCCAAGGAATTTGCACCAACTTTTGGCTCTTATGATTTGATCAATGCTCCAGAATTTTCTTATTATACAAAACTCCTAATAGATGACACAGCATCTAGACCTTTTTTAATGCAGACATTTCCACCCGAAGCAGGTAATCGCAAGCTTGCTGATGCTATCAGAGAACTTGCTCGACTAAAATATGGCCGAGATCGAGATATTGTAGAAGCAGAAATTCTAGAACGCACAAGACTAGACCAACCAGCTGGAGATAGTGATACAAACAAGATTGAAGCCTCTTTATAAATATACAATTTTCAATACTCAATATTCAATAATAATGTCATGTATAATTGGGTGGCAAAACACAGTTTTGATTTAGAGGAGAGAACAGCTAAATTTGCTGAAAATATTATTTTATTTTGCAAAACTATTCCAGAGAATTCTATTACAAAACCTATTATTACTCAATTAGTTAAATCTGGCACAAGTCAGGCAGCAAACTATTGTGAAGCTTGCGAGGCCGAATCTAGTCGTGATTTTATACATAAAATTGGAATAGTACTCAAGGAAACAAAAGAAACTAAATTCTGGCTTAGAGCAATTTCTATATCACACGAACCCTGCAAAGAAAAATCACGCAATCTTTGGAAAGAAGCCAATGAATTGAATCTTATTTTTGCAAAAAGTAGAAGAACAGCACAAAGTAGAGTTTCACAAATTAAATAAATAAAATCATTGGATATTGAATATTGAATATTGAATATTTTTTTAATAAAATTCATCATTTTGCATTTATAGTTTTGCATTTTGCATTTGTAATCAACAGCTTATCCCCCATCAGTCCCCGCCTATCCGTGACGGGATATTGATTACGTGTTACAATATTACTTCTACTAAAAATTAAACAAAAACAAACATATGAACTCTCTCAATGACATTCTCTCGGACCGTTCTGATGATCTTGGTATCTACTCTATGCCAAGTAGTGATGACAAAATTACAGATGCTCCAGATGAAACTGTAACAAAAGAACCAGAATTAAATATATCTCAGATGAAAAACATGGTTCACCAGATGAAGGATCAGCTAGATGGCATGTTGCGACTGTTAAATAATGAACAAGTTGATGTAAGAAATATTAGTAGTGCAAATTCAGATGTACAGCACCTAGAAACTGGAGAACAAATTATAGAAGGCGTATTCAATGGAGTAATGATGGTCGGGTCTGATGGAAAAGAATATGCCATACCACCAAACTATGCTAGTAAATCCAAGCTAGTTGAAGGAGACATGATGAAACTTACTATTACCAACCAGGGTTCATTTATATACAAACAAATTGCACCGATAGAGAGAAAACGCATTGTAGGTGAACTAGTGTCTGACCCTTCCACTGCCCAGTGGAGCGTACTGGCTCTCGGTAAAACATACAAAGTATTGACCGCTTCTGTTACTTTTTACAAAGGCAAAGCCGGTGACGAGACTGTAATTCTGGTTCCACAAAGTGGTGATAGTGCTTGGGGGGCGGTGGAAAATATTATTAATAAATAACACGAATCACGAGACACGTAACACATATCAAATTATAGACTTTCGTTTTGCAATAAACGAAAGTTTTTTATTAAATCAAATTTTGCTTATTTTAGCCAAAACTAGTCAATCTTGTAAAGTAGGGCTTGACAAGATCTAATTTTTGTGCTATACTCTTTAGTTAAAAAATAAGAAAAAGAAAAATTGATTGATAGCTTCAAATCTGCTAAAGCCTATAAAATATTACAGCGGATGTAGAGAATAATGGTCTTACATTATACCATTTCAATAGATGGAAAATAATGGAAAAATAGATCGCGGTAGACTTTATCTCTCTCCACCGAAAAATGAGAGAGATACACATTCCTGGTGACAGGAAAACAAGGAGATACATCAGTGGAATTTACCACTGGATTAGGTTAAACACCGGGACGTAGAGAAATAAAAAACCGCCCACAGGAGAACACTCATGAATTCTATTTGGAAGCACGTGCAACTGGCAAACAGTACGTGTGGATGACATAGTTTGCTCGGGGGGTGGTACCTCGTTAGGCTCGTCACCAAATACCAAAGACGGAGATTTTGCACAGCGTATGCCTCATGGCTACCCGCAAAATCTCCGTTTTTTCTTTTATAAAAACAAAACATCCCAGCCATATTAGGCTGGGATGTTTTTTTAAAATCTTTAAAATTAGTCTGTACTAGTCATATGAGGAGATACCAACTTGGTCATCTCAAACATTGTAACTTCTTTCTTACCACCAAATAGTGGCAATAACTTCTCGTCAGCAATAATGTTCCTCTTGTTCTCTGGGTTCTGTAGATCATGTTTCTTGATATATTCCCAAAGTTTTTTTACCACTTGACCACGTGGCAATGGACCCTTACCTATGACAGCTTCTAGCTCATCAGAGAGCTTCAGCGGCTTCATTAGCGCTGGATTGGCTTTTCTTACCATAGAGATATTAGTTAAACGCAAAATAATAATTGCGCATGTTAATAATAGAATTCGCTACTTATGGTAGCAGGTTGGATGATAAAAGACAATTACTTATCCACAGTATAACATACTAGGCATTTGTATACAAGCTACATTAGCGACAGTCCTGAATTCAGGATAATTATGACAAACCACCACAGAATGACCAAACATAGAAGCAACCTAGATAAATATTTAGGTTGCTTTTTTATTTTATTGGATAGAAATAATTCCACCTTTACTCTACCAGCAACATCGGCTATAATAAGCCAGTACACCAAGATTTTAGAATTTTGATTTTATCATTTTGCATTATTTTATGGCTCTCTATCACAAATACAGACCTCAAAGCTTTGACTCTATTGTTGGGCAGGCTCACATTGTAAAAACTTTGGAAAACCAAATAAAGCTGGACAAGGTAGCTCATGCTTACCTCTTTTCTGGACCTCGCGGTATTGGCAAGACTACTACCGCAAGACTTTTGGCAAAAGCCCTAAACTGTGAAAAACGAAAAACAAAAGATGCAGAGCCATGTGGCACTTGCAACTCTTGTATGGAAATTACAGGATCTAGATCGATTGACGTAATTGAGATCGATGCTGCCTCACACACTGGAGTAGATAATGTTAGAGAAAATATTATAGAAAATGCTCAATTTAAACCTACAAAATCAACGTATAAGGTCTTCATTATTGATGAGGTGCACATGTTATCAACTAGTGCATTCAATGCTCTCCTAAAGACCTTAGAAGAGCCTCCAGAGCATGTTATTTTTATCTTGGCAACCACAGAACTGCACAAACTTCCAGAAACTATTGTTTCACGTTGTCAAAGGTTTAATTTCAAAAAAGTCTCTTATGAGGTCATGGGAAAACACCTGAACTCTGTAGCAAAGTCAGAAAAAGTAAAAGTTGACGCCGATGTGATGGACAGGATTATTAATAAAAGCGATGGATGTGTACGTGATGCAGTCAGCCTGCTTGACCAAATTTTGGCTATTGGAGAAAAGGAAATTACTGCAGAAGTAGCATCTATTGTACTTCCAACATCTCAGGCAGAAGAAATACTCTTGCTTGTTGAGTCTCTTATAAGTAAAAATATTCATGACGGCCTTGATATAATTAACAAACTATATGTTGAGGGTATTCGTTTTACTCAATTTTCAGAAGATACTATTGAGATACTCCGAGTAATGATGATAATGAAGGCTACACTTCAGCAAAATGTATCTGGAATAGATCTAAGTGAAGAGGTAAAGACAAAAATTGAAAATCTGAGTAAACAAATAGAGTATACTGAACTAGTCCGTCTGATTGATTTGATTTTGAAACGTAGATCAGAGATCCAATCCTCTCCCCTACCACAGCTTCCACTAGAGCTCGCAATAGTAGAATGGTGTGCAGACGAGAAGGAACAAAAAACGAGGAGTAAGATAGAAGACGTTATTGAAGCAAAAGATGATACAGATGATAAACCCAGTGGAAATGCAATAATAAACGAACTAGATAAAAGTGAAGTTGAAGAAAAATCAGAAACAAAAACCAAGAAAATTACTGAAAAAGTTATGGAATTTGTCTCAAAAGACAAAGAACCAGTGTGCTCTGTAGATGATGTAGAAAAGATATGGCAAACAATGGTCTCAAAAATGAATGCCGAGTCCCCTTCTCTTACTTTTATTCTCAAAATGACAGACATTGTTCAGGTTCTGGGTAGTACTGTGCAATTGGCAGTCCAATATTCTTTTCATCGTGACAAACTAGAGGAACGCAGATGTCGCAAGCAAATTGAATCTATATTGTCAGAGCTACTCAATAAAAAAATTAAAATTGAAACCACAGTAGCAGAAAGAAGTGCTGAAGAAAAACCAGACGAAGACCTGAATGACTTTGTTGCCGCACTTGGGGGTGAAGTGGTTGGATAAGTGTTCAATTTTCAATATTCAATAACCAATAATTAGATATTGAACATTAAATATTGGTTATTAAAAAAGGCTCTAGACTAGCAAAAATTTAATTAAGGTTTTATTCTAAGCTTTGTTGATAGGTAAAAAGGGATTTTGTTTTTTAAAAAAGCTTTTGCCTGTCTGTCATTGCGAGGAATCCCGATTCGCATCGGGATGACGAAGCAAA
>JAHJGG010000007.1 GCA_018824545.1 Patescibacteria group bacterium
ACTTTCTTCAAAATGCTGAGCACCATGAGCATAAGCCTGTCCCAAAAATTCAATACGCTTTCGCAAGTCTGGTTCTTTTTTTACATCTTCAAACTGATCCATCCAATCATATATACCCCACAAAGATTTGGCCACATGCATGCCTACATCGCCCTGATAATTTACTCTCTTCACTTTGTAGCCAACATTTTCCAAAATTCTAACAACAGCCTCACCAGTAATTAAATTTTTCAGATGCCCCAGATGAAAAGCTTTCATCGGATTTGGACAGGCATACTCCACAATATATAATTTTCCTTTCCCAACTTTGTGCTCTCCATATTTTTTATCAACACCGTCCAATACTAATTTTGCTAATTCATTTGAATTTAAATAAAAATTTACAAACGACCCGGTTGATTCAATTCGTTCAATCACCTCCAATTTCCAGTTTCTAGTTTCCAGTTTATTTTTTATTTCCTCTGCAACTTCCTTTGGATTACCACCCTTATCCTTAGCCAACCCAAAACATGCAAAAGAAAGATCCCCCATCTTTGGATCAGGTGGAGTAATTAACTCAATCTCGCCTTTTACTCCGGCACTCTTGAGTACTTCTGTAATTTGTTTCTTAATCTCTGTTAACATACATTAATAGAACACAGATTTAACTAATTAAACGAATTTGAACGGATTAATTTTGAGCGAGAGTATATGTAATATTTACAATGTGATCGTCTCCCTCGAAAAGATAATCTATTTCTTTATCTATAACTTCATATTTAACTAGAGAATCTTCTCCGTTTGGATAAAAACTAATTATTTCTCCTTTTGACAGTGGCATTCCACCAGCTAAATCTGACGAGTTTTCCAAAGGACCATCCGTAAAAATAATCTTAGTATTCTTCTTGATCATAAAATATTGTTATTTGCTATTTGTTATCTGCTATCTGTTATTTGATTCGTGCAAAAAATCTCTTTCCCTTCTGCACCACATCACCAGACTTGGTAATCAAATCATAAGATGAGACAACTATATCATTCACTTTCACACCCCCCCCATCAATCTGCCGTCTAGCATCATTTTTGCTAGAACAAAATCCAGCTGATACTAAAACAGAAACAATATCATGTAGACTTGGCCGGACTTCATCCAAAGTTGTCGGAATTTCACTGCGCTGAATTACACGACCGAAATGTTCCTCACCAAGCTTGGCTTCATCCTCACCCAAAAAAGTAGCCACCACTTCATAAGCTAATCCGAGCTTGAAATCTCTTGGATTTTCTCCTGCTTTCATCTTCTTATCTATTTTTTCAATTTCTTTCATTGGCACGCGTGTACAAAGCTCAAATCCGAGAGTAATCATATCATCTGTCCAGCTCATTACCTTTCCAAACATATCTTCTGGTGAATCTGTAAAAGCAATCATATTACCCTCACTCTTTCCCATCTTCTTGCCAGACGTATCTACCAAAAGTTTACTGGTCAGAACAAATTTTTCTTTGTTCTTCAATTGTTTCATCAAATCACGTCCACATAGCATATTGAATGTTTGATCATTCCCTCCGACTTCACCATCAACTCCCATAGCGATTGAATCATAGGCTTGCATTACCGGATATAAAAATTCATGTAGGTAAACTGTCTTATCCTCTTTCAAACGCTCTTGAAACATATCTCGTTCCAGGAGTCGAGGCACGGTAAAATGTGACGTTAATTCTAGCCAATCCAAAGTAGTAAGTTTACCTAGCCACTCGCTATTATAATAAACTTCAACAGGATTATCACCATCAAAATCCAAAATTGTTGATGCTTGTTTTTGGTAAAGTTTACAATTATCAAGGACTTCCTGCCGAGTCAACTTTTGTCGCGCTGAAGTTTTGTCAGTGGGATCCCCGATCATGCCAGTATAATCACCAATAAGAAAAATAACTTTATGACCCAGCTCCTGAAACTGGCGAAGCTTCAGCATAGTAATACCATGACCGATGTGCAGTGTAGGTGCCGTTGGGTCATAACCGGTATACAAAGTTAACTGTTCGCCTGATTTTAATCTGCTTTCTAAAAATTCAAAATTAGGATAGATATTCTCCACCCCACGGGTAAGTAATTCTTGAATTTTTTTGTTGTCTGTATTTATTGACATAAACTATGTTTCTTTTTTTAAAGGAAATTTAATTTCAAAAATTGTATTATATTTATTTTTATCAAAACTTTTACTACTGTCTACAGGAAGATGTCCTTGGTTTTCTTCACCATATCGCGTCTCAAAAGTAAGGCTACCGCCCATTGATTCTATTTGTTTGTCAGCATGTGCCAATCCAAGACCGCCATGTTCTTTACCCTCACTACGAGTAGTGAAACCCTCTTCATAAATATCATCTCTAGCTTCTGGTGGTACACCTTTACCATCGTCAAGAATTTGAATAACCAAACTTTCTCCCTCAACAAAAGCATAAAAAGCGACTGTCTTAGCCTGTATACCGCCTTTTTGTAGAGGATTATTTGTGATATTCCTTAATTTGTTGTACAACACTCCGGTGCAAATAGGCTCTACCAAAACTGCCAACTTTGCGTTTTCTTCAATCTCATAAAAAAATCTAATACCTTGTGATTTTTCTGGCTTATCCAAATATCTATCCACTACTTGAAATAATTCCTCGACTTCCACAGTATCTCTAAATTTATCATCCACTTTTTCGGGACTTACTGATCTAGATACCAAATCCTCACAAATTAATTTATACCGTGGCCACACCAAAACTATGCTATCCCAAAATTTCCTAGAAATTTTATTTTCTTCACTATCTTCTAAACCTAACAATATTAATTCTGAATAATTATTTATAACATGCAAATCCCCACCAATATCATGTGATTGATAACCGATAGGAACCTGCAATCTGCTATGTGGCACAGCTTCTTTGTTTGACAACAATTCTAACAACTCTATAAGTCTTGTCTTATTTTTAGGATCAACCAACACTTTTTGCTCATCATCAGATTGAAGAGACATAGAAACTATCTCGTCCATCTCTTTGATTTGACTATCAATTCTCCCCAACTCTGCTTTGATCTCAAAACATTCTTGTTTGTGTTTTTCCAAAACCTCCTGTTCACAAACTACAATTCCTGCGTTTTCTTTAGACATAATTTAAATAAAATTATAAGCTACATTACTTATTACTTTTAACCACTATGGACTGGAAGTCCATAGAATAAATTTAGAATAAATTCAATTTTCGACTTTAAAGTCTCCGTATTTATCATCTTGTTTGTGATTTTCTATGTATTCTTTGATCATTTCATCTGTGACATTTCC
>JAHJGG010000078.1 GCA_018824545.1 Patescibacteria group bacterium
ACGGCTTATGGCTTACGGCTTAAACCTGGCTATAAAGTAGTAGCCAATTTACCATACCAGATTACTTCGCAAGTTTTGCGAGTGTTACTGGAGCAAGAAAACAAGCCGGAGAGTATTACGGTGATGGTCCAGAAGGAAGTTGCCGAGAGAATCGTTGCCAAACAGGGTGATATGAGCTTGTTGGCCCTGTCAGTTCAATATTATGGTGAGCCAAAAATTATTACCAAAGTTTCAAAAGGAAATTTTTGGCCAGAACCGAAGGTGGATTCAGCGGTTTTGACAATAAGCAAAATAAGCAGAGTAAGCAAATTTACTGATGAAGAATTTTTTAGGATAGCGAGGGCTGGGTTTGCGAACAAGAGAAAACAGTTGTGGAGGAATCTGAGTGTAGGATTAGGAGGAACGGAGGGGCAGGTCGCGACCTGTCCGTACAAAAAAATATTGAAAGAAGTGACAGGTAATGAGAAAGTAAGAGCACAGGAATTGAGTGTGGAGGAGTGGAGAGGGGTTGTTGGGCGAGTGATAAATTATGAATTATGAATTGCGAATGAAATATGATAGATGATAAATGATATTTTATGGCCAAAGAATATAGGAAATTTTATGAAAATGAGTTGTGGAAAGAAGCATATGAATTACAAAAAGAAGTGTTTAAATTGACACAGACTTTTCCAAAAGATGAGTGTTATGGACTTATTTCGCAGTTAAATAAGTCGTCAAATTCTGTTTGTGCAAATATCGCCGAAGAACATGGGCGATATTTTTTTGCTGATAAGATTAGAGTCTTATACATTGTAAGGGGTGAATTGCAAGAAACACAGAGTCATTTGATTGTTTCACAAAGTAGAAATTATGTCTCAAAAGAAAAATGTACAGAATTAGTTAATAAATATGAAAATGTACAGATGAAATTGAATGGAAGAATTAATGATTTTTATAAAAAGAAAGAGAAAATCAAGTAGAGACATTATCATTTATCATCTATTATCATCTATCATCTATCATTTAACAAATATCATCTATCATCTATCACTTATCATCTATCACTTATCATCTATAACTTATCATTTATCATTTATCAACCATCACTTACCCCAAGTTATCCACTATTTTAATAATAAAACTTGGTTAACCTAAGTTTTTTTGTTATAATTAGTCAATAAATCTATGACTCCTCAACCAGGAGAAAATCGTCTTTCCAGAGAGCAAAAGACAGGGTTTGTCTTATTGCTGGTTTTTGCCGTCCTGACTGTTGGGCTTGGATTTTTTCAAGTAAGAAATAATATTTATGGTCCGTTTGTAATAAAACCAGTACCAGCAGGGGAGAGATCTAGCACTTTGATTGATGAGCAGTTGAGACTACAGAGTATTGATACTGATCAGGATGGAATTACTGATTTTCAAGAGTTGGAATTTATTGGTACTAGCCCTTATTTGCCAGATACAGATTCGGATGGGATAGAAGATGGTGTAGAGATCGAAGCTGGTACAGATCCACTCTGTAGAGAGGGTGATGATTGTTCAATTGATGTGGTAGAGCAATCTGCTGGGGACGAAAATCGTTTGTTGGATAATCTACTTAGTAATCAAACTGATAGCTTGACAGATATTTTGGGAAGCATTGGTTTTGGGGATTCCCCAACTGGTACAAGTACGATTGATTTTAGTATTGTTTTGAATGATCCAGTTTTATTGAGACAGCTTCTTTTGCAGACTGGTAATATAAGTGAGTCAGATCTCGAAGCTTTTTCCGATGACGAATTAATTGGGGTGGCTAGCGAAATTTTGAATAGTGAGTCGACAAATACAACTACAACTATGGAATAAAGTCCGTCCATCGCCACTAAAGTGGCGTAGATATATAATCTACCTGGCTTTAGCCAGGGTGCGAAGATTGGTTAAGCAGTGTTTTAGCGGATGTATACGGACAGCCACGGACTAAAGTCCGATGACCGCCACTGAAGTGGCGTAGATCATTAATCGCTGGGGTCGCAGAGTTTGATTGATAAAAAAACAAGCAATTTACCATTGATTTATGGTACAATATCCACAAGGAGTGTATTTTCTAACAGGTTCAACATTTTTACATTTTCCATATTTCAAAACTGAGGAAGAAAAAGAGATTTTACTAAATCAAATAATAAAATTACAAAAAGAACATAGTATAGAGATTTGTGCCTATAGTATTCAGATCAATCACTACCATTTGTTGTTTAAAATAAATAAAGAAAATGAAGTTGCATTAGTTAAGAAAATAATGAACGGAGGAACAAGTTTTGTTTATCAAAAAAAATATAAGATGAAATATAGTACTATGTGGGGTACACAAAAAACTATAAGAATTTGGAATCAAAAAATGTATTGGAATGTGGTAGCTTATATTTGTGGAAATTTACTAAAACACAGAGAGATAGGTACTTTTGAAGAACTCAAAAATAATATATTTTTCAGTTATGGTTATTTTGCGGATAAGTACGGTGAAAAGTTTATAAAAGAAGGAATTTATAAGGTAATTGATGTTGTCGAAGGTGCAGAAGGTGAGGTAAATTGGCAGGATTTAAAAAGTGTTAAATGGGTGAGGATGAATTAGAGATTTGTTTATATTTAACTGTAATCTACCTGGCTTTAGCCAGGGTGCAAAGAATGGTTAAATAATGTTTAACTGGATGTATACGGACAACCACGGACTAAAGTCCGCCGACCGCCACTAAAGTGGCGTAGATCAATAATCTACCTGGCTTTAGCCAGGGTACAACGATTGAAATTATGACGTTTAATAGTACAGTCACGAACTAAAGTCCACCAACCACCACTAAACCGTTATGGAATAAAGTCCGCCAACCGCCACTAAAGTGGCGTAGATCATAAATCTACCTGGCTTTAGCCAGGGTGCAAAGATTGGTTAAACAGTGTTTGAATGGATGTAGGCGGACCGTCACGGACAAAAGTCCGTCCATCGCCACTGAAGTGGCGTAGATATATAATCTACCTGGCTTTAGCCAGGGTGCGAAGATTGAGATTATAACGTTTAATAGTACAGCCACGGTCTAAAGTTCGCCAACCGCCACTAAAGTGGCGTAGATATGTACGGACTAAAGTCCAACTAATAACCACGCTAAAGCGTCGTAGAAAGTTTTTCTCTTTATGCTCAAGAATCTAAAAAATCGATTAAAACAAATAGCAATTATCACTCTGCTTATACTTGTGGTTGGGGTACAGCCGGCACATGCCCAATTGAAAACTCTTTCAACGATTGATGCGGATATCCCTGGTGAGATTAGAGATTTTGCTGATGATGTTGCGGACACCTTGTTTGCGGCCGGTCTTAGCGCACTTGTCAATGGTGTCTCTTATTTTCTAAATAAAATAGCTTATGAAACAGCAGTTTTTGTGGCTAGTGGAGGCAATGGTCAGGATTCTTTGATCTATCAGGAAGGATGGGGTGAGATGTTTACCCAGGCAGGTCAGGCTGCAGTTGGAGATGCTATTGGTGCTTTTGGTGAGGGAATTGGTCTCAATTTGTGCTCTATTCCAGATATAGATATTCAGGTTTTTATTATGATTAATTTAGAGGCTAGGTTCAATAACTTAGCAGAGCCTCGTTGTAGTTGGCAGGAATTGCGTGACAATTGGACTGCAGAAGAATTTGAACGTAAATATGGACCTGGTGGAGGACTCTTTGTTGATCGAGCTTTTAATGATTTTCTTCGCACTCAGCCGGGTGATTTTGAAATTGCCTTGGGAGCCATATCAGAAATAGAAGGTAGACGTAGTGCTGCAGAAGAAGCTGCAATATTGACGAGAGAAGAGGGACAGGGTTTTCAACCTCTTACAGATTTGATTAGTGGAGATATTGTAACCCCAGCTCAGACTATTCAGACAGAAACAGAAACTGTGACTGCAAAATATAAAGGAGAGCTAAATGCTGGACAGATTGCTGGTATCTATGGTTCTGCATCTGCACAGATTTTGCCGATGGCTGGATCAGTATTTTTGAACACCTTATTGTCCCAGCTACTTGATAAAACATTTTCAAAAGGCCTAATTCCAAGTCGTGGTGGTGGAAGTGGTGGAGTTAGTGATTATTATGCAGATACCCTGCGTCAGAATAAAGAAAAAGCTGAGCGCGCTTTTAATTTTCTTCTTACTACTTCACCAGCACAGCTGAATGTTTATGATATTTCCGCAGAGTTTGCAGCCTGTCCTACAAAAAATCCTGGACTTAATAACTGTGTAATGGATTCTGGACTCCAAAGAGCAATTCAGAGAGCAAATTCTGGAGACGCGATTACAATAAAAGAAGCATTATCGTCTGAAGTGGGACTCTTGCATAGTGAATGGCCTCTTATTCCACCAACCAGAGAGGCAGACAATGCCAATGTGCGAGATTGTTATTTAAACAAATATTGTTATTCAAATATACAAAAATTACGAAAAGCCAGAATTTTACCTTTGGGATTTGAGGTAGCTGCACTTCGTTCTGATCCTGATAGGCCTTGGACTTTGGGAGAAGTGGTAGACAATTATGAAAATTGCGCTAGAGACTCTGTAACACAAGAGCCTTATCTAGACGATAGTCATCCATTTTGTCATCTTATTGATCCAAATTGGATAATATTGGTGCCAGAAACAAAATGCGAAGCTAGTGTATACGGTCCAGAATTAGTTAACCAAAATTCACCTACACGTAGGAGTGAATGTGTGGATATCTCTACTTGTATTGCCAAAGATGCACAAGGTGGATGTGCTGACTATGGCTATTGCACACGAGAAGAAAATGCTTGGCAACTTCCAGGAGAGGCTTGCGAGGCACAATATGCTACATGTAAGATTTATCAAAATACTGACACAGGTGACAATGGCTCATATTTATCACGAACACTAGATTTTGGACAGTGTAATGCAGAGTCTGTAGGTTGTCGTGCATATAGTACAGAAGGAAGTGGTGATAGCTGGATTTCTAGTGGACAGGCTAGTCCATCATCAGATCTACGAGAAGTTGGACGTAATCAAATTATACATTTTAATCAAAATATTTTGGAAGCAACCTGCTCGGCCAATGCTGATGGGTGTAGTTTGTTTTTGGCTGCTACCAATACTTTGGGCTATAAGACTGGGGACGAAATATATCTCAAAAAAGCACCAGATTATCTGGGTTGTTATGATACTGATACCGACAGTGTAGAATTAAACTGGCCAGAAAGTAAAGCAGAGCTTCAACTTTTGTCTGATAATCCTCGTTGTGACAATTATTCGTATGCATGTATAGAGGAAGAAGTAGGGTGTGATCTATACACTCCAATATCTGGCCCTACAGTTCCAGCCAATATAGGCGCCAACTCATGTGATGCAGAGTGTGCAGGTTACGATACATATCGCCAAGAGGCTACTGCATTTACTCCAGATGTCATGTATAGAGAATTTATTCCTGCTATTGCCAAGAATAAAATGGAACAGAGTGGTCTGGTTTGTACAGAACAATATACTGGGTGCTCTGAATTTACAAATTTGGATACAGCTTCTCAAGGTGGAGAAGGGCTTGAATATTTTTATTTTTTGCGCCAGTGTGAAAGACCAGAGCAAAATAATGGCAAGACTTTTTATACATGGGAAGGATCAGTGAGAGAGGGGTATGTACTTCGTGTACATGAGTTGGTAAATGTTAATACAGCCATTTCTTATTCTCCAGCGCTGAGTGGCGATTATACCAGTGGTTCTCCTGTATATGCTGATCGTCGACAGACGGCTGTTCAAGATAATCTGAACGCGTGCAACAAAGATAGTTACGATCTACTTATTGATAATCCTGAAGATCCAGATGCAGCAGATCCAGACTGCAGGGCATTTTTTGATGATCTAGGAAACACTTACTATCGTTTGCTTTCTCAAACTGTGACAGTATCTTCTGCTTGCCATGCCCTTAGAAAGACTGACACATCATTAGATAATATTGCCGGGGTTTCAACTGCTTTGTGTACAGAGATAGGCGGTACCCCTCAGGACGGTGAAATTTGCCAGCTATGTGTAGGTGGAGGCAGATATGAAAGCGGATCATGTATTTATCAGACAATATCAGAGGAGGGCGGATCCAATTCTTGCCCAGCTGTCGCCTCCGGATGTTTTGCATATATTGGTAATACTGGAAATAATGTTACACAAATAATTTATGATACTTTTGAACCATTTGGAGGTCTTGATCTTGTTTCTGCCAAAGAAGGCTGGAGTAGTGGAGTAGTAGTTTCAGAAGCTACTCAAGTAGGTCTGCATTCTTTGTACAAAGAAGGTGGTGGAGCAGTAGAGCGAGAAATTGGCCGACAATTTATGGGAACAAGCGAAGAAAATGATTCATTCTATGAGCTTACTTTTTGGGCTCGTGGATCATCCCAAGCATTAAGAGTAGAAATGGATGAAGGCACAATTGGATCAGATCGTACAGCATCTGAACAAGTTTCTGTAAGCGAAGATTGGCGAGAGTATAAAATTGGTCCAATTGAATATGGAGTAGGAGCCAATGCTACAGGTACGATTCGATTTGGCGGGACTGCTACATATTATTTGGACAATGTTCGTGTTACAAAAATAAGAAGCAAAGAATATTTGATAAAAGATTCGTGGCAAGTGGGTGTATTTTTGCCAGATGGTACTACTGCTGTTTCAGATGCGCCGTTGGTTTGCGATTCGGAACCACGCGATGGTCTCCCTGGTGAGGCACTAGGTTGCCGTGCTTATACCAATAGTTTGGGTAGAGCAGTTTACACTACTGGCTTTGAGTCTATCTGTCGGGAGAAAGCAGCTGGTTGCCAGCCTGTGGTAGATAGTTATAATACAAAAGAAAGAGTAGCAACTCTATACAATGTATGGTGCGAGCGGGATAATATAAATGATGTGACTACTGAAGAACCTTGCTCTGTAATAAGTGCTGGAGTTACTGACCCACTTGGTGAGTGTACCATTCTAGTTGGTGAAGAGGGTTGTTATGTAGAAAAAATTGTTTTGCCGAATGAAACTGATGCTTTGAGCACATTTTTAACATCCAACAGCGCCAATGTAAACGACGCCACCATTGTTTTGCCAGCTGATGCTCCTTATACTAGTCCAATTTATCTGACCAATACTCCACGTTCTCAATGCGGTAGCTACCAGCTTGGATGTACCAATTTGGCACTAGAAGAACAGATTCTGCCAAATGAAACTGCAGTTTCATATAATTTTGTAGAGACATATTTATTAAACAATCCTGCAAAATATGGTGAGACACTGTGTCCATCGGATTTGGAGGGTTGTGGTGAATTCAAGACTGATACGAGTGTTTCGTATTTCAAAGATCCACTCCTAAATGCTGGCAAGCTCTGTGTTTATCGCAATGGTTTGGATACAGAGTCATTTGTTACTGATCGTGGTTGGTTTTTGGATGGAATAGGTAAGTGTAATGCAGAGAGTGGTAATACTGGAGAATATTGTCGTAGTACTAGTGATTGCTCGGGTGACAATCTTGAAAAAGCTTGTGACAGTGTCGGTGATATTCAGTGTTATCCAACTTATTTTGACAACAGCAATGCTTATGGAATCTTTTCCAATAGCTCGGACAGTTATCAAGATTTTGTTGGTACGTGTCCGGCTGACGCCAATCTATGTACAGAGTTTGTAGACAGGCAAGATACATCCAAAAATCCAAATGGCGAACCATATTATGCTGTTTTTGATGATAAGGTAAAAGATAGAATAGGAGAATGTAATGGCAAGGTAAGCCTAAGAGAAGGATGCGTCTTGTTTGATAAGACCGAGAATCCTCGTCTTCGCTATGATGCTGGGCAGACTTATGCAATGAGCGAGGCCCAAATTAAGTCAAGCAATGACGTCAGTCAGTCTCTGGTTCAGCCAATGACAACAGGAACTCTGGACAGTAATATTATTCTAAAAGTAGATCGTGATCGAGAGTGTAGTGAGTGGCTGGCTTGCAAGAATTCTGTCACTTATAAAGACGAGAGTGGTCAGCCGTTTGAGCTCTGCTATCAGTATCAGCCATGTAATGAGAGTCAAGACGGTAGGTGTGTCAATTTTGTGGGGACTGATGACGATCCAAGCTTGCACTATCTGGATCAGCAGGTTTATATCTCTCGCAACACTTCTTGGTATGGGCAAGATTATGCAGGATATTCATTGTTTGAGCACTACCCAATAGGTGACTATGTTTATCTATCTTTTGGTGGTGAGTCAGACCAGACTTATGTGGTGCGTCAGATGGATCAGAGATTTTTTGAATTTATTGAAGATGCAGTAACTGGTGAAGTAATCTCTCCAGGCTACCCAGAGGCAGATTGTAGGGCAACTGATGATAGTATAGAGCCAAATTGGAAAGTCTGTGGTCTAGATGCAGGTGGTCGGTGCTATGGTGGCGCTTGTGTTTATCCTATTGATGGGGCATTTTCTGATAATTTTCACGAGTATGATCCATCAACTCCTGATGCCGAAGGACCAACGATTGAAGATATAAATAGCGAACTGGAAACTGGGTCTTGCAAAGCATATCCAGAAGATAGTAGTCCATATCCGCAGACAGTGTTGAATATGGATCCACAGCCTGTAGTATTCGGATCATACCGAAATGATCTTTCTTCCAAAAAACAAGCTTTTCAGGGAGCCAATGTATGCCAAGATGCAGGCAATTGCTCTTGTGAATATCAAAAAGTTAGTTTTGAATCCGGTGCAGTGGATTATTATTCTAAGGATGTGATAACAACACCAGATGGTATATGTATTGGTGGAAAAGATACTGATGGTAGATCTCAAAATGGAAAACCCTGCGATCCAGATGGAAGTATTACTCAGTGTGGAGCAAGTGGTGGTAATGGATCTATTGGAACATGTAGTAACGTAGAAAGCAGACAAACTCGAATAGGTACGCTTGGATACTGTCTGGAACGTGATCTGTCCCGTCCAATAAATGGCGGAGCCCAGTTTGCTTGTCTTACATGGCTACCTATTCAGATCTCTGCGTCAGGGCTTGATTTGTATAATTCTGATCAGAGTACGGGTTATCTTCCATCAGAGGATGCAGATGGTGGTTTTGGGCAGGTGTATTGTCAGAATAGTACTAGGACGGGCGGGGGTGAATATGATCAAAACCGAATGCAAGCATCATATTATGATTCTTCTGATGACATGCTAGAAGTGGAAGATGTAACAAATATGCTTAGCCGTGCAATGTCAGAAGATAACAATAGATTTTCGTATAATGCCGTTTGGCCAAGTTATGACGCAGATGATTATGATCATGAAGATAACTCTGGCCGTAATTGTAATGATAGAGCAAATGGATATCTTGGCGGGACTTGCTGGTCAACTGAGATTAACAAGATTGACAAATTATATACAGTGATGCAAGCATGGGCTTGGGGATGGGGGAGAGAAGGTAATGATGTAAACATTCCATTAATTTTGAATAGAACTTTGTTGAGGCTCGAAACACGTCATTTAGAAAGCGGTGGTGAAGGCTATTATGATTATGGAGGAACAAAATATGTCTCTAGTCTGTTACCAGATTACTTCCCAGGTTCAACAGTTGAGAAAGGTAGCAACGCGATTCATGATACCGGAGTATTTTTTCATCCGGGGAGATTTGATAATAGTTTAGGAGAAAGGAATCTTAGTTTTTTTCTGCCAGGAGATTTGACACAATACGGACCAATAAATATTGATCATGTAGTGCGATTTAATACCGAGGCAAGCATTAGAGAAGAAGATATAAAAGCAGTATATTTTACTGCAACAGGTTTTTTTGATGGAGCAGTAGGAAGGAATCCTTCTCTAGGTCAGGGATTAGAAATAGATTTTGGAGATTTAAGTCGAGAGAATAAAGTGTATACGTTTAGCACAGGGCAAACGAATTTGTGGTCTGACCCAGATTGGGATAATTTTGAATTTGAAATATTACCTCCACAATCTCAAGACGGCAATAGAATGCATGGAAGCGGATTTTATTATTATGTTGAGAATCCAACAGATTTTCAAAACACAAATGATCAAATTAACCGTGATTATGTTGCACGCAGGTATGTGTTGGTATGGGACGGCACAGCCAATGAAAACGGAGGATATGAGGAAAGCGATGATGGTCTTAGTGATTATTTTGCTGTGAGCGGAGCAGAGTTAGATAAAAATCCATTTGAAACATCCTGTTCTCTAACTGGTCGTTATGGAGACAATTGGTTTGCTATTGGTATGGATTTCAATAGTAGCGGTGAATTTTTGGGGTATATATCCAGATTTTGTCATGGTGCTGGATTTAAAGATATTGAACATGATGATGATTGTGAGGGAGATGATTGGGGAGATGATTATTGCGGAGATTCAGAAAGTAATGGCATAAGGCTTGCCGTCGTAGCTGAACTGAATGATCACTGTACCGAGGTCGCACAAGTTTATGACGAGATTCCAGATAATGCAAAAGATCCAACTAATAAAGCTTGGACAGACCGGGTCTGGGCAAGGACAAATGCATCTGAACAAAGGCATCCTGTCATTCGCTACGGAGGTGACCCAACAGACTACGATCCTGCAGGCTTCCTTTTTCTCGATCAGCAGAGACAGCCGTTTGGCTCACTTCCGCTTGTTGGCAGTGATGTGGAAGGCGTTATTTCAAATTCTCCAAGTACTTACAGCGAGATTCGTAAAAACATATTTGTTGATGAGAGCTGGGGTTTGCCATTCGCGTGCCGTGGATCGTGGCTTGAGGGTAGTCTAATACT
>JAHJGG010000079.1 GCA_018824545.1 Patescibacteria group bacterium
GAGTTGTCAGATAGAGTGAGTGTGCCGGAGATAGTGGTGGTGGCGAGAGTGGAGGTGCCGGTGACAGTGAGAGTATCAGAGAGTGTGGTGGCTCCGGTAACAGTGAGAGTATCACTTAGAGTAGCAGTGCCGGTCAAAACCAATGCTCCGGAAAGAGTAGAAGTATTGGTAACAGCGAGGGTATCGCTTAGTGTGGTGGCTCCCGAGACAGCGAGAGTGCCAGCAAGAGACGAGTTGCCCGAGACAATGAGAGCTCCACTTAGAGTGCTGGTGGCAGTAACTTCGAGAGTACTAGAGAGAGTAGTTGCCCCAGTAACGTCTAGAGTACTACTTAAGGTAGTAGCACCAGTAACGTCTAGAGTACCTCCAGCAGAAATGCTGTTGCCAATGGTAGTAGCAGTGAGAGCAATAGTAGGAATTAAAAAAACTGTTATGGCCGCGCCAAGAATCATGTTGACAGCGCGGGAGGTGAGGTTGAGATTTTTAATTCGTTTTGGCATAAGTGAAAATATTAAAATATTTAAAAACTACTTTTCGTTCATTATATCACAATAACTTTTGTTTGTTAACTAAAAAAAGAATTGTGGGGGGGCTGTGGATGAATTCCTATTCCATCAAAAACCCGACCACGAGGTCGGGTTAATTTTATACTCTAATCTTTCAATCTTCTAATCTTCATCCTCTATTCTCCCTCAACAATCTTCTTAAACTCATCCTGTTCAACTGTTTCTTTTTCGAGCAAAACTTTTACAAGATCCTCTATTTCCTGCTTTTTATCTTTCAAAACTTCTGTAGCCCTATTCTTGGCTGACTCCAAAATATCACTAATCTCTATATCAATAAGCTCTGCAGTCTTTTCTGAATAATTTTTCTTTTCATGAATCTCTTGGGCCAAAAATATCATCTCTTCATTTACACCATAAATACGTGGCCCCAATTTTTCACTCATACCATAGCGCATCACCATGGCAGTGGCTTGTGCTGTTGCTTGTTTCAAATCATTGGATGGTCCAGTAGACAATTGATCAGCACCATAGATCATAGTTTCTATGACATAGCCACCAAGAGTCATTGCAAGATTATCTCTAAACTGTGCCAAGGTTTGATAACGAACATCTCGGTCAGGCATAGACAGAGTATAACCTCCAGCACGACCTCGCCCAATGATCGATATCTTACGAACAGGATCGCACTCCTTTAAAAAATGTCCTACAATTGCATGGCCTGATTCATGATAAGCAGTCATCTGTCGTTCTTTGTCTGTCATTACGCGAGATTTTTTGGCAGGACCCAATAATACTTTTTCAATACTTTCCAAAACATCTTCCTCATCAACTTGTTTTTTGTTTTTTCGTACTGCCAAAATAGCAGCTTCATTTAACAAGTTCTCAAGATCTGCTCCAGAAAATCCTGGAGTTCGCTCTGCTAGTTTTCGAAGTGATATTTTTTTGGATAATGGCTTACCCTTTGCATGTACTTTCAAAATTCCTTCTCTTTCTTCAATATCTGGCAGATCGATTACAACCTGGCGATCAAAACGACCTGGTCGAAGTAATGCTTTGTCTAGAACATCAGGTCTATTGGTAGCTGCAACCACTATCACCCCTATATGAGGATCAAAACCATCCATCTCCACCAAAATTTGGTTAAGGGTTTGCTCCCTTTCATCATGCGAACCACCCAGACCTGCTCCACGCTTTCGCCCTACTGCATCAATCTCATCTATAAATATAATAGCTGGTGCTGCTTTTTTGGCTTTATTGAATAAGTCACGTACTCTGGAAGCTCCCACACCCACAAACATCTCCACAAATTCTGATCCACTGATATTAAAAAATGGAACTTCTGCCTCACCTGCCACAGCTCTTGCCATCAAAGTTTTTCCAGTACCAGGTGCCCCCATCATCAGAACTCCTTTTGGAATTTTGGCTCCCATCTCCGTAAAACGTTTAGGATTTTTCAGAAAATCAATAATTTCTTCCAATTCTTCTTTGGCTTCCCTAGCTCCTGCCACATCTTTGAAAGTTTTCTTATCTGGATTCTCTTCTGGCTTGGTCTGTTTGCCAGCAGACTGACCAAATCCCATTGCTTTGTTATTGATCCCCTGCACCTGGCGCGTCATAAAGAAAATAATCACAACAATAAAAATGAGCGGAATTAGATACGGTGCCAAAGACTTGGCCCAATAGGCAAAACCAGTTTCATCTTTCACTGCTACCTCAATACCACTAAGCTTTTCTAGATCCACACCATAATTATCCATTAACTCTGAAAAAGGCTGTCCATATTCTTTTTTTACTTTTTCCAAATTTGCACTCTCGTCTTTTAGGGTAATTTCTAATATATCACCTTTTACATCAATTGATTTTACTTCCTCATTGTTTATCTGTTGTATCAATTTGCTAGTGCCAATTTCATCTGACTTTTCTGAAGAAAAATTACCAAAACTAAGTAAAGCTGCTATCAAAAACAGTGCTAGAAAAATAAAAAGGAAATTCTTAATTAGATTACGCATATAAACACAAATTATTAATATTTTGTCCGTAGTATAGGGAAAACAATCAATTTTGTCAATCTTTCAGCCAACATTACCTCTATTGACAGAAATATATGGAAGCATATAATATAGGTACTTTCCAAGTATTATAAATAATGAATAGTCGTTTTCTCGTCTTTAGAAAGCTGTGCGCGAACTTATGTTGTTAGATCGTAGTGACAGAACTGCTGAATTCACCAACTGGTGGAAGAAGTGTGGTCCGCCCTCCGGCCTGACTCTATACATGGAGCTCGTGTCACAGCTTTGTGGAGATGATTATGTCATGCCGACCGAGCCCGAAAGGCGAGTGGAGGGATCTTTCAAAAATACAAACGACTGCGCCTTCAGCATTGTCAATAATATCATCAAAGTAAATTTTTAAGTATTAAAAACACCCGAACGGGGTGTTATTTTAATCAAAATTGAGAGACCCGAGGGCGAAGCGTGAAGCTTGCCCTCGGGAGTTTGAGATTGCTAACTAACCGTAGACTAGGTACGGTCAATGATCTCGACCTGCCCACTTACTGTAATGCGTTTCATAACGCACCTCCTCCATTTTACCCTCATCCAGCCACACGGACTGAAAAAGGATCCATAGCTATCGTAAAACGATTATAACTCTCTCTCTCTTTAATTTCAAGTCTTGCAGACCTAAAAACTCCGCGAGAGCCAACAATTCTCCTGTAACAGATTTTGGATTCCCGCATTCGCGGGAATGACGGTGCCAAATTTTATGACAAAGACTCCCACTCCGTGGGAGAGTAATTTGCCACCTCCCACGAAGTGGGAGTCTGAAACTACGAGAAGGATACGTCATTCCCGCGAATGTGGGAATCCATAAAATGTCACACTACCAGGCCATTCCTTTCCCCTACCCACATGCATAAAAATAAACTCCAGTGGAAATCCAAAACGTCTAAAGTAAATTCATAATTCATAATTCTTAATTCATCATTTTCAATTTAATCAATATATGCTAAAATAAAGTAACTACATATGTCTGCCAAAAAATATCGTCGCAAATCTTCTTATATAGACCCCGTTCTCTCTCGCGGGATTATTTCTGTACTTTTAATTGTACTGGCTATTCTCATTAGTCTTAGTTTTTTTGGTTCAGCAGGAGTGGTTGGTATTATTTTGAATGACTATGTTTTAAGCTTTTTATTTGGAACTATTCGTTTCACTACTCCATTAATACTTTTGGCTTTTGCCTGGTTTATGATTAGAGATCTAGACTATGACTACAGACCAACTCATCTAGTTGGTGCTGTTTTATTTTTTCTAACAGCTTCTAGCCTTTTCCATGTTGGATTCGATACCGCCGATATGTGGATTCAATCAATCGAAGGAAATGGTGGTGGAATATTTGGTATGGCTGCTTGGCCTTTGAAAGAATATTTAGGAGGAATTGCTAGTATTATTATTTTAATTGGTTTGGTAGTTGTATCAATATTATTAATTTTTAACACTGCAATTACTCACTTTATTTTATTCCACAAAAAATTATTTGCAACGCTTGGATTTTTTGGCAGAGCAATTACCGACATAGTACGTGCATTATTTGTACCAAAAAATATCAGTGCAGGAGATAGTTTTGAAGAAGAGGACGAGACAGATTATGAAGATGGAGGTGAGGAAGAAGATGATGAAGAAGATGAAGAAAAACCAAATAACAAACGTGGTTTTTTTGCAAAAAATCTTGATGAGACAGAAGACGAGGATGACGAATCAGTGGATGAGGAAGAAGATGAACTTACTTATCAAAAAAAAGATGATGAAAAGAAAAATGGAGCGCGAGATGCTACTTATATGCACAATGTAATAATCAAAACTCCTCCATCACTATCTATTCTTTCTTCAAAAAAAGGCAAACCAACAAGTGGAGATATAAAAGAAAATGGCGAGATAATAAAAGACACTTTTAGACAATTTAAAATTGATGTTGATATTGTAAATGTCTGCGTTGGTCCGAGTGTAACCCAATTTTCAGTAAAACCTGCCAAAGGCGTAAAACTATCCCGTATTACTGCTCTAAATAATAACCTAGCTCTCAATCTTGCAGCTCACCCTATTCGAATTGAAGCGCCCATACCAGGAAAAGCATTGGTTGGTATTGAAGTTCCAAATCAAAAAGTAGCAAGAGTCACCCTAAAAGAACTACTAGAGGACAAAGAATATACAAAGCGACCTCACGATATGATGTTGGCACTTGGAAAAGACGTTGCTGGCAAAACATGGTTTATGGATCTTACCCGTCTCCCTCATTTGTTAGTAGCGGGTGCTACAGGATCTGGCAAGACGGTTTGTATCAATACAATGATACTTAGTTTACTTTTTCAAAATACAGCAGAGACTTTGCGTATGATTCTGGTCGATCCAAAGAGAGTCGAGCTGGTACATTACAATGGTATTCCACATCTTCTAACTCCGGTAATTACAGATGTTGGGCAGACAGTCAATGCACTCAAGTGGACCATTGGTGAGATGGAACGCAGATTCGAAGTTCTTGCTCAAGCTGGAAACAGAGATATTGGTAGTTATAACAAAAAACATCCAAAAAACAAATTGCCATATTTAATTTTTGTAATTGATGAGCTTGCTGATCTTATGGCAACAGCATCAAACCAGGTAGAGCCAGGCATCATCCGACTAGCTCAGATGTCTCGTGCTGTTGGTATTCACCTTATCGTCGCTACCCAAAGACCAAGTGTGGACGTTATCACAGGACTCATGAAAGCAAACATCCCTGGACGTATTGCATTTTCTGTTGCATCCCTGATTGATTCCCGTACAATACTAGACGCATCAGGAGCAGAAAAGCTACTTGGTCGTGGTGACATGCTGATCCAGACCGCAGAGCTATCCAAACCTGTCCGTTTACAAGGAGCATTTATTTCAGAAGATGAATTGCAAGGAGTAGCTAGTTATTTGCGTGGCAACAAAAAACCAGTTTATGATAAATCAATCTTGGAAAAACAAAACAACAGTGGCACTGTAAATATGTTTGGTGGGCCAAGCGATGACCAAGATCCACTATTCAATGAAGCAAAACAAATAATTGTTGAATCTGACAAAGCAAGCGCCTCATTTTTACAAAGAAGAATGAAGATTGGCTATGCACGCGCGGCTAGAATTTTGGATGAGCTAGAAGAAGCTGGAATAGTTGGGCCAGCTGATGGAGCCAAACCAAGAGATATATTGATAACAGAAACAGAGATTAGTACTAGTATGGATATGGGGCAGGAATTAAATGTATTTGATGATGAGGACGACGTTCAACAATCAACGAACTACGATCAAGAGGAAGATAATGATGAAGAAGATACTGATCTTGATGACGAAGATATTGAATCTGATTTAGATGATCTTGAAGATGAAGACGAGGATACAATTGATGAAGATGGGGATAATGACGAGGACGAAGATGAAGAAGAAGACTCTAATATTGAAGAATCTGATTCTGATGATTTTATAAATGAATTTAGTGAGGAAGACGATGATGAAATTGATGATGAATCAGAAATAGAAGATTTGGATGAAGAAGAAGAGGAAGAAGAAAAATACTAAAACACACGTCTCGTGATATGTGTATCGTGTCTCGTGAATAGTATGTCCACATTATTTAAGAAAAAAAACCTAACCCCAGCAAAGCGCATCTGCCTTCGCCTAAAAGAACAACGCCTTGAAAAGGGCGTTAGTTTGACTGCGATGTCTGAGAAAACAAAGATTAGCAAGAAATATCTTATTGCTTTGGAAAATTGTCAGTTTGATAAATTGCCACAAGCAGCTGTTTACCAAAAAAGCTTTATAAAATGTTATCTAAAAGAATTGGGTATTGCTCCAGAGCCATTTTTAGAACAATTTATTGAAGAAGAAATAAATTATTCAACGAAAGAGGAAGATAAACACCCAAAAAAACATCTAAGATCTTCCTCTTTCAGCAACTTACCAAATCTAATTCGTTTTGTTGCAATATTTCTTATAGTTTTATTTTTTGTACTTTATCTTAGTTTTCAAATCAAAAATATTCTGGAGCCTCCAATACTTACACTGCTTTCTCCTCAAAATGGTTACGTAAGTGAAAGCTCAAGCATAGTTGTAAGAGGTGAAACAGAAAATGGAGTTAGTGTTTCTATAAATGACAAAGGAATTAGTATTAATGAAGACGGTCAATTTGAAGAAATTATTGATCTAAATCAAGGACTAAATACTATTACGATAACAGCCGAGAAAAAACACGGCAAAAAGACAATTGAGACTCGACATGTTATTATGAGGAAGGTAGAATAAACAACATTTGACACGATTTTCAAAAACCAGTATCCTAGGTCTATCAAAGGAGGTTGATACCTCTATTTTTAATCTAAATATTTATGACCAAAGACGAAAAAAAAGTAAACTCTGAGCAAGCTGGCAAAGCAAAGGCAGCTGAAACAGCTATTGAACAAATTAAGCAAAAATATGGTGAAGGCGCTATCATGAAATTTGGTGAATCCCGAGCATTGGAAGTAGAAGCTGTCTCCTCTGGTCCAATTTCACTTGATATTGCTCTTGGTGTGGGCGGTGTACCACGTGGCAGAATTATAGAAATTTTTGGACCAGAGTCTAGTGGAAAAACAACTCTATCCCAACACATTATTGCAGAAGTTCAAAAGACTGGAGGCATAGCAGCCTTCATTGATGCCGAGCACGCCCTTGATCCAGACTATGCTCGAAAAATTGGAGTAGATGTAGACAATCTACTAATTTCCCAGCCAGACACAGGCGAACAAGCTCTAGAAATTTTGGAAACGCTTGTGAGATCCAATGCAGTGGATGTAGTAGTGGTGGACTCTGTTGCAGCTCTTGTACCCAAAGCAGAGATTGAAGGAGAGATGGGAGATAGACATATGGGTTTACAAGCTCGCCTTATGAGCCAGGCTCTTAGAAAATTGGCTGGTATTGTTAGCAAATCAAATACTATTGTAATATTTATAAATCAAATTCGAATGAAGATCGGTGTATTTTTTGGAAATCCAGAAACTACCACTGGTGGAAATGCTCTAAAATTTTATTCATCAGTAAGAATTGAGGTACGTCGTAGTGCACAGATCAAACAAGCTGATAAAATAATTGGGAATAGAGTGAAAGTGAAGATTGTAAAAAATAAAGTCGCAGCTCCATTCAAGACTACAATATTTGATATCATGTACAATGAAGGAATCTCTCTGTCAGGTGACCTACTTGACTGTGGTATTGAACACAAGATTATTAATAAATCTGGCAATAGCTACAATTATGGAGAAGAAAAATTTGGAGTCGGCAGAGAAAGAGCAAAACTATATCTAAAAGAAAATCCAAAACTGATGAAAGAAATATCAGACAAAATTTGGGAAGCCGTAAAAAGAGGCGAAGCACCAGATGAAGAAAAAGGTACGCCAGGTGAAACAGAAAGTGTTGAAGAATAAATCAGACAGCAGATAACAGATAACAAAAAAACAAAAAAACAGCCCGCCGAATTCGGCGAGCTGGTTTTATTCTGTATTCTTGTCTAATAATCTAATACCTAAAACCTAATACCTAAAACCTAGTCGTAAATCTTCTCCACCTCTACACCAGTATAATAATACTTAATAATTTCTTCCCAAGTCAAACCTTCTGCCTCTGCTCGAGCGGCAGCATCTAGCTGACTCATACCAACTCCATGACCATATAGACCTCGTCCATTGTCATACTCTGCTGGTACTGATACAAGCCATGGCTTGGCAGAACCACCCCAAACTTCTGTCCAAGAGCGAGTACGGCCATCTGTGTGAGCAAAATAAGGTGTTATTATGACCTTTCCTTCATAAGTTGCCATGTAACCACGTGTATCTTCTGTAGCCCCTACAAAACGAGAAAGTTGTGCCTCACTTTTATAACCCAGATACAGTTGATCCCCTGTAGTTGCTACCACATCAAAAATACCATACTTATCACTCTCTTTTACAAAATATGCATATGTCCTCTGAGCCACTGCTTGAGCTCTCAAATATTCAATTGGGGAACTGTTGGAATTTTCTGCAATACCTCTCATGTAGTCACTCATAAGTAAATCATTGACAACCCAGAGATCTGGACTTTTTTCACCAATCCTATATTCAATAGCTCCACGATATTCATTAAAATTTGCTCCGCCTTTCCAAGATACTACCCTACTATAATTATAAAGTGTAACAACAGCATGAGGGTCATTGGCTGGAGCCAGACGAATATATTCTGTACTATCAAATTCCAGACCATCTCCAACAAATTTATAAATTCCATCTTTATAAGTTAAGTGCCCGACTCTTTCTTTGGTCAAAACTCCTTTTTTTTCTATTCCAGAAAAAACAAAATAATCATCAAGATATGATACTACCTGAACCTCACTATCTGGTTCCCACAAACCCACTCGAATTCTTGGTTCATAATCTAGCCATGAAGTTACCACATCTTCATCTAGATCAAACTCTGGTGCTTGATAATGGCTCGGAGCATTGGAGGTGACACTGACTGGAATAGATAATGTTTCCAAATTATGACCATCTACTGACACAGTAAATCTAGCTGTATAATCTCCAACTTTTGTAGGTGTACGAAAATAAAAAATCTCTCGTAAAAATCCAGATGGCACGACTTCTTTTTCGCCAGTCATTATTACTGTACCACTTTCCCAATCAATATCAGCCAAAGTAAATTTTTCAGAAGTAACAGCTAGAGATGTTGGGTTGTCAGCGCTGATTTTGAAATTTTTCCATGTTGCAGTTCCCAAATTTTGATAACCCAATATCATTTTAATTTTTTCTCCACCAATTGCCTCCACACTATTCCTATTCAAAACCAAAAGAGCACCTTCATAACTTTCTTGAGTGGTATTTGTTGCTACTGATTTCTCTTCTTTTGGAATATTAACAACAGGAGCTACCGCAGTCTTTGGTACTACTTTTACATCTACATAAAAGTATCCCCCTTTTACCCAACTGTAATTTTCAGAAGCAAGATAAAATTCTTCTCTATATTGCCCAATCTTATCTGGTGCTGTCAAAGGTATACCATACTCACCTATCTCACCAGGTTTTATTACTCCAGCCATTCTACCAATCTGGCTTGGATTGTACCATCCAGTGCCAAAGAAAAGTGAATTGTGATAGCGAGGTTCCATTGTATATGCTGAGATATAATTCGAACCGGCATTGTCCCATGTAGCAGTACCAGTATTTTTAAAATTAAATTTTAGCCATACAGTCTGCCCTGCCTCTATAGTTATTGGATCAGGAATTGACTGCGACACATAGCGAGCACTATATGCTTCATCTCGAATTGTTGGTTTTGGATCAGCTGCTTCTACAGTGCCAATATTAAATAAAAGACCAAAACTAACCAAGAAAAAACTAAGGCACAAAATGCCAGATCCAAATACTTTATTTTTAATATTTTTTGTCATAACTCCTTATATTGTTTGTCCTCTAATTATATCAAAATAAATAGCGATGTCAATTGAAATTTTGTCATATATCATGTAACATGTAGCATATAGCATAAAGTATCTGTAATCTGTTTTAATCTGTAATAAATCTGTGTCAATCTGTACCAATATGTCCGTCACAAAAAAAATCGCCCACAACACAATGGTGCAAATTGTCGGAAAGATATTCTCGACTGTTTTGGGTTTGGTTGCTCTTGGCATGATGACTCGCTATTTGGGAGCAGAACAATTTGGTTGGTATATTACAACAATTGCTTTTTTACAATTTGTCGGTATTCTTATTGATTTTGGTCTTATCCCTGTTACAGCGCAAATGATGAGTGAGCCAAAATTTGATAAAATAAAACTCTTCAA
>JAHJGG010000080.1 GCA_018824545.1 Patescibacteria group bacterium
GCGATGTCACGACCGAAGGGAGTGATGAGCAGAACGGCGGAGGTATCCGCGCCACATTATGCAAAATACACGACCCGCAGGGAGTGATTTTGCATAACTGGTATATATCTAGAAACATTTCGTATATACTACATTTATTGTATAATATACGGGTAATTTTGTAAATGTACATTCATATGGAAAAAAGTATAATTACTGTTTTGGAAGAAGAAATGCGTCTGCGGAATTATAGCCAAAAAACGATTAAAGCATATCGGCAGGTTATTATTGATTTATTTAGAAAAACTGGAAAAGCACCTAGAGATTTGGATAGAGAAGAAATAAGATCCTATTTATTAAAAAAAGAAGAAAGCGGACTTTCAAGTCAGACCATATCTTTGAGTATGAATGCTATTAACTTCGTTTTTACTCAATTATATAAACAAAAGGATTTTCAAAAATTTCGCCATCCTAAAAAAAGTAAAAAATTACCAGTCGTACTTTCAAGAGAAGAAATTTTAGAAATGATAGATGTTGTTAAAAATAAAAAACATCAGCTAATGTTGGCTCTTGGTTATTCGGCCGGTTTACGGATAAGTGAGGTAGTAAATTTGCAGGTTCAGGATATAGATTGTGGGTCATTGAGTATTGTTATCCGGCAAGGAAAAGGAAAAAAAGATCGTGTATCTGTACTATCTAGCAAATTAGTGTCAGATCTTTATAAATATACTTTTGAAAAAAACGCAAGGAGCATTGTATTTGAGAGCGAAAGAGGTGGAAAACTGGCTACTGCTACAATAGGAAAAGTCTTTCAGCTTGCACTTAAAAAGGCGGGGATTAAAAAACCCGCCACCTTTCATTCTCTTCGTCACAGTTTTGCTACACACTTGTTGGAAAATGGTACTGATGTACGATATGTACAAGCACTTTTGGGTCATTCCAATATCAGAACTACACAAATTTACACCCAAGTAACCAATCCTGCGCTAAAAAATATCAAAAGTCCTTTTTAAAGAGTGTGACTTATAGATTATATTAATTAAAAATCTAAAATCATCAATCATTTTTCACCCTCTCCACCCAATACTTATCTACTTATACTGTAATATGATGGGGACTTCCTTGTCTAGAGTATACATTTTCTAATCTTCCACTTTAAGCAAAGATCCGTTCTCCACTTAAACAGGCATTTCCCATTCAGGGTGGTCCTTCCATGGATTATAAATCCATTTTTCTAGATTTTCACTAGATAATATATTACATTAGATAATATATCGAGAAGGATAATAATCCAAATTAGTGCTATAAATAAAGCAATAAAAGGTGGTATACTCAGAAAAACAGCTGTAGTGCTAACTCGTTTTAATATCCGTAGATAAAATATATAAAATAGGTATACAGAGTGGAGAATATTCACCATCACAAACCCCAAAAAAAAGGCCATGCGTTATGCAAGATATCATCGTGAATATTTACTTGGTATGTTTTATAAAAAATATATGCTGGAATTGTTAAGATGATTGGTATTAATATGAGAGATATTTTTTTCATAATATTTGTGTTATCTGTTATCTGCTATTTGACTTGTGTTCAAACCCTCTCCACCCAATGTTCGTCCACTTCTACTTCCAAATCAAGAAATACTTTTTTGTTTAGAGCTTGTTCTAGTTCTTTGCGAGCCATCTGGCCAATTTCTTTGATTTTAATTCCGCCTTTACCAATGATCATCTTTTTGTAACGCTCGGCATCAGTTAGAATACGTGCCTCGATGACATAAATATCTTTTTTATCTTCCATATTATCCACTTCTACTGTTACTGAATAGGGGATTTCCTTGTCAAGAACAGAATACATTTTTTCTCTGATTATTTCTCCAACCCAAAATTCATCACTAATATTGGTTAGCTGTTCTCCTTCATAAAGTGGGTGGCCCTCTGGAAGAAGCTCAATTACTTTTTCCTTTAGTGGCTGAATGTGTCTATTTTTTAAAGCTGATAGTGACATGACTGCTTCAAAATCATCACCCCAATTTTCATAAGCATCTTGGTGTTTTCTTTCTGATTTGTGCAGGTCACTTTTGTTTATAACTAAAATTTTTGGTATATCAAGATGGCGAATCATGCCATACACTGCTCGCTCTTCATCACCAATCTCACGAGTAGGATCTACCACATAGACGATGAGGTCTATTCCATGTAGAGATTCTTGTACTTTACCAGTCAATTTGCCAGACAGTCTATCTCGTCTGTGCTTGAATACTCCGGGAGTATCCACAAATACAGCCTCACCATCAGGAGTTTTCATAACACCATGAATAATGTGTCTAGTCATCTGAGCACGAAAAGAAGTTGCAGCAATTTTTGTACCAACGAGAGTGTTGAGTAGGGTTGATTTTCCGACGTTCGAGCGTCCTACCAGGACTACTAATCCACTTTTCATAGATGAATTATATTAAATTAATAGAACACAGATTTGACAGATTAAATAGATTGTCACAGATTAATCTGTGCATATCTGTTAGATCATTGCAATCTGTGTTCTATAAATTATAGATATATTATCATGTTCTTGCGTATTTTGCAACCGTTTGCTACTATAGATATATATGAAAGTAATATTCTTACAAGACGTTCTAGGATCAGGTAAAAAGGGGGAGATAAAGGAAGTGGCAGACGGCTATGCTCGCAATTTTTTGTTAAAGAAAAATTTGGCAAAAATAGCTACTAGTACATTGGTTGTAAATGTAGAAAAAAAAACAAAAAAACAAAAAAAGCAAAATTTTGAAGAATTGAAAGAAAATCAAAAGATCGCTTCCACTCTTGATGGTGTAGAAGTAGAAGTTAAGGCCAAAGCAAGTGATGGGGGTACTCTCTATGCTGCTATAGGTGGACGTAAGTTGGTAGATGAGATCAAAAGACAGTTTGGTGTTGATATAAAGATGGGGCAGATCAAGACAGAGTCGCAGATAAAGGAAATTGGTGAACACAAAATTAAAATTGAATTTGGTGATGGTCTGGAAGCAGATTTGAGTATAATCGTCTCTCCAGACAGTGATTAACCCACAAACTCGCGTCACTAGCGGGTTTTTTGGTAGAAAAGGAAATTGTGATACAATGTGTATTGTCTTTAAATTAATAAATTTTTTATGTCAAAAAAACGTAAATATGTTTTTGTAGTAGGAGGAGTTTTGTCAGGAGTTGGGAAGGGGGTAACTACTGCATCTATTGGTGCAATTATGAAATCCAAAGGTTTGATACCTACTGCTATCAAAGTTGATCCTTATATTAATGTTGACGCTGGAACCATGAATCCTACAGAACATGGTGAGGTATTTGTAACAGATGATGGGGATGAGACAGATCAAGATATGGGAAATTATGAGCGTTTTTTAGATGTGAGTCTTACTTCTACAAATTACATGACCACCGGACGGGTGTACCAGACAGTCATTGAAAATGAGCGTAGTATGAAGTACAAAGGTAAGTGTGTAGAGGTTGTACCACATATTCCAGAGGAAATCATTCGTCGCATAAAAGAAGCTACTGAAATAAATAATGCTGACGTCACTCTAATCGAAGTAGGTGGAACAATAGGTGAATACCAAAACATATTATTTTTGGAAGCCGCGCGCATGATGAAACTAAAAAATCCAGAGGATGTGGCTTTTGTTTTGGTTAGCTATATGCCTATTCCAAAGCATTTGGGAGAGATGAAGACCAAACCAACTCAGCATGCCGCTCGAACTTTAAATAACACTGGTATTAATCCTGATTTTATTGTTGCTCGTGGCGAAGATGATCTAGATGAAAAACGTAAAGAAAAATTGGCAGTTTTTTGTGGAGTAAAAAAAGACAATGTTATATCTGCCAAAGATGTTCCATCTGTATATGAAATACCAATCACACTAGAAGCTCAGGAGATAGGAAATAAATTACTCAAGATATTGGATATGGAACCTCGTAAATCAGAACTTGGTTCGTGGCAGAAACTTATAGATCAGATCAAGAATAGTGAAAATAATGGAACAGTCAAAATTGCTGTAGTAGGAAAATATTTCGGAACAGGGGATTATACTTTGTCAGATTCATATATTTCAGTTATAGAAGCAGTAAAACATGCTTCTTGGTTTAGTGGTTATAATCCACAGTTGGACTGGGTGGATTCCGAAGAGTTTGAAAAAAATCCAAAGAAACTAGAAAATTTAAAAAATTATGATGGAATAATTGTACCAGGAGGATTTGGTACGCGTGGAGTAGAGGGGATTATAAGTGCAATAAAATATGCTCGTGAAAACAAGATTCCATATTTTGGACTCTGTTATGGTATGCAACTCGCTTCTGTAGAATTTGTTCGCAATGTACTTGGAAAGAAAGATGCAAACACTGTAGAAATGGATGAAAATTCTCCAGAACCTGTAATTCATATCAATCCACGACAAGCTAGAAACATGAAAGAAAGTAGATATGGTGGAACCATGAGATTGGGAGCCTATGATGCCAAGCTAAAAGAGGGGAGTAAAGTCAGAGAAGCCTATGGAAAAGAGATAATATCAGAACGTCATCGTCATAGATTTGAATTTAACAATGACTATTGTGATGCTATTGACCAAGCTGGACTCAAAGTTGTAGGAGTAAACCCAGATATAGATTTGGTAGAGATAGTAGAGCTAGAAGATCACCCATTTTTTGTTGGGGTGCAATTTCATCCTGAATTTAAGTCCAGACCAATTAGTCCACATCCATTATTTAGGGAGTTTATAAAAGCAGCTATTGGTAGGAATGCAAAATGATAAATTTAAAATGCAAAAAAAAAAGCCTCCTGATTGGTGGCTTTTGGTTTGACAAGATATTTTTTATGGCTGTATAATGGTAATATATGGCAGAAGACACCGTAACAACCCAAGAACTTTTGGAATTTCTCCAAGAAAACATGCTTACCAAAGAAGATGGTAAGAAGTTTGCTACCAAAGAAGATATTGAACAAATTCGCCTTGAGATGGCAACAAAAGGAGAATTAAGAGAAATGGAGGCAAGAATCATGGAGCGTTTTTCTGCTATGGATAGGGAGATAGAAGATATTAA
>JAHJGG010000081.1 GCA_018824545.1 Patescibacteria group bacterium
AATCAGCCCACCCATGCGTGCGCTTTTGTTTATTAAAAACTGTCAATGGATGTTTAATTACAAAAAACATATTTAATTAATTTTCTTTTTTAACTCTTTTGCCAAGCTCACATCTTTCAATCGTCCTGGTTTATGAGTAAGCATATTAAACCCTTCTTCATCATACCGAGGCACTAAGTGCCAATGAACATGATTAGCTTCGTCCATGTAAATAAGATAAACTTTTTTAACACCTAAAACTTTCATCATTGCGTTTCTTACCTCGTCAACTACACCCATTAAATAATCATAATCCTTTTCTTTTAATTTACCCAAATCTTTAACATGTTTTTTCCAAACCACAACCACATGTCCTTTGGTAATTGGATATTCTGCTAAAGCTGCATAAAGTTTTTTACTATCTAAGAAAATAGCATTTGCTTGTGAACTTGGGAGACATTTCATATTAAAAATTTATATAAATTAATCTAGCTAAAATTTATAAATTAACTACTTTTATAAAACCTTAACAACTCCTCCACTTTTAATTTGACATCATTCTTTTTTGCCCAACCAACACATTCTTCTCTTTTAATGGCGCTATTATTTAAAACATCATTTATTCTTTCTGCGACTTCTTCAAATTTGTCAACCTCCACTACAAAGCCTGTCTGGCCATCCACAACAGCCTCCCGAGCACCAGAGTTATCTGCTCCAATACAAGGTACCCCTCTAACATTGGCTTCTAAATAAACTAAACCAAAGCCTTCAAACTTATTACTGACATTTACTGACAACATTAAAAAAAGATCGGCCTGTTCATAAAAATCTTCTAAATTTTCTTCATTTACTCGGCCATAAAATATTATTTTATCATCTAAATTATACTCCTTTATTTTTTTTGATAAATCTAAATAATATGACCCCGTCGCATTATAACTGCCGACGATATTAAAAATAAAATCTTTTGAATAATTATTATAATATAATTTCAAAGCCTCAATCGCCTCTAGCAGCCCTTTGCGCGATTTTACCGCGCCGACAAATAAAATATTTTTTATTTTAGATTCAGATCTCTCTTGATTATTTATCTTTAACGAAGATAAATCAACCCCATTCGTAATTACCTTAACTTTAGGCTCAATTTTTTTTCTCGTACCACAATCAGAAAAAGAATTTAAAAAATAATTTTTAGTATGGTTGCTGACTGGTATTATACCTCTAACCAATTTGAGAACCTTACGATACCACCAACGACTCAAAAACTGCTTGAAGGAATTTTTCAATAAATTTGGCAAGTAGCTATAAGAGCCGTGTATCGTTAAGTATACTGGAATTTTCTTAATATTTAAAAAAGGTAAAAGATTAATATAAGGTTCAGCCATAAAATGAACAACATCTGGAGAAAACGATACAATTTCTTTGTTTACTTTTTGCGCTGTGAAAAAAATCTCAATAGGATTAGCTAAATATTTTAGAGGAGAACTTAATATAGTGTTCTCCACTATATCCCTGTCTGAACTAACTGAAGTCAAACATAAGATTTCATGGCCTTGCTTTTTAATTTGTTTGATAATATCCAAACTATAACGGCTCCAACCATCATGACCATTAAGATGATTTGTCAGAAACAATATTCGCATAATATTCAGCTTATTTTAATCATTCTCGACTGATTTTGCATACCCCTCATTTCGCTGGTACTGCGCATTAATACTGCACCACTCTGGATGTTCACTTAATATCTGCATAATTTTTGCTAAGCCACAATATTTATCTTGTTTTTTACATTCTTCAACAATTAGGCGAATAAAATCCACATCTTCTTTAGTATCTAAAGTCCAGCGCTGGTCCGACAAATTTTCCGTATGAGTAATATTTTTTATTTTGAACAATTCTGTATGTTTCCAAATATATGGTGTAACATGTTCCCTTTCAGATTCCAGTTTTGCTTCCTGCCAAGCTTTTTCCAAGATTAAAAAAGAAAAAACCTCAGTATCTAAACCATCTGGGTAAGTGGGAGGCTGGGTGTTACATACATAGTCAAAACTGTCTCCAGATTCTAAATAGTCGCCTATTACATTATCTATCACCTGATAATCTTGTAATGGACAATCGCCAGTAATGCGCACAACTGCGTCTGCTTTGGCTAAAATGGCAGTCTGGTAATAACGATCCAAAACGTCATTTTCACTGCCTCGATAATGCAACACGCCATTTTCTGCGGCCCATTCAGCTAAAATGTCATCTTCAGGATTAACAGTCGTGGCCAACCAAACTTCATCAATAAAACGAGAAAGTTTGACTCGTTCAAACACCCTATGAATCACTGGTGCGCCTGCCAAATCCATCATCATTTTTCCTGGTAGACGTGTTGATCCCATTCTAGCTTGTATGATTGCTACAATTTTCATGAAAATTTCAAATCTTAATAAATTAAGTTAACCTGTCAAACCCACTGTGTGCCACCGGCCCCTCTAACAACTTATCAACAGAATTATCATCAATCGCCTTCTTAATAATACCAAAAACCTCATCTACAGTATTTAAATATTTTTTAATGTGCGATTCTTTATGGGCAAAACTTACATATACAGTTAGGCTGGCTAAATAACCTCTCTTAAGCATCTCCTGAATAAATAATGTTTTGATCTCTTGGCTATTTTTATATTTAAATGCAAAAGTAATCAACACATTCGGCCCTATAATATCTAGGTCTAAATCATGTTTTTTAGCAAGACTCCTCCACCCCTTGCCAATCATACTACCAACACTGTCTAGATGAGTCGGTACATTTTCTTTCTCCATTTTCTTGATAGTAGCCAGGGCAGCTACTGGACCGACGCGCTCTGTCCAATAGGTGCTACTAATGAAAGTGGTCTGGGCTGCTTCCATCACTTCTTTTTTACCAACAATGGCTGACATCGGAAACCCATTACTCATAGCTTTGCCAAAAACTACAATATCTGAATTAACTTTATAATTTTGATGTACACCACCCACTTGACTGCGGAAGCCAGATGAAATTTCATCAAAAATTAATACGGCACCAATCTCATCAGCAATTTTACGAACCTCTTCCAAAAATCCAGAGGCTGGCTCCTGGTGGCGGACTGGTTCCATCACAATCACTCCAATTTCATGTTCTGCTACCAGTCTTTTTAACTCTTCAATTTTATTATAGTGAAAAGAAACTGAAGTATTCATCAATTCCTTAGGTACTCCGCGAGGCTCCAAACCAGACAAATGTATACCATCCAAATTTTTATCTGAAGCTAAATTAACTGAAAGATACCAATCGTGCCAGCCATGATAACCACAAAAAGCAACTGTTGATTTACCACTATAAGCACGAGCAATACGAACAGCGATCGCCATGGCCTCGCCACCAGTACGAGCAAAGCGAACTGACTGTGCCCATGGAGTTAATCCTAGAAGCACTTTAGCCAACTCAACTTCTTCCCATGAGTTAAGTGTTGACATAGATCCTAGGTCAATGGCCTGTTCTACCGCTTTGTTGACATCCGGATCAGCATAACCCAAAATACACGACCCTACTCCCATCAATGACATATCTATATAAGTACACCCGTCCAAATCAGTTATTTCTACTCCTTCGGCTTTTTGATAATAAGCTGGCCACTGATTTGGCAAAAACATTTCAGCTCTTTTACTCAAAAGTTGGCTACCTCCGGGGATTATCTTTTTTGCCTCTTCCCAAAGACTAGTAGATTTTGTCATATATTTATAATTATTCTATTTTATTCTATCCGCTTCTTGGATAGAAGCCCTTTTTTTATAAGCCTCTTCTAATGGAAGCTTTTTAACAAGGAACTCTCCTCTCTGAAAATCATCACCATTTTCTTTTTCGTAAACTGACTTGTGGATGAGAGTGTAGTACGGAACACTAGTGAATATCTGGGAATAATCCTGTTTAAAAATTTTAACTTTCTTATTATGAACCGAAGTAGACATTAGTGCCGAAGAAGGATAAAATTCATTTATATAAATATAATTCCGCGCCACCTTATCAATTTCTGATATAGTCTTAAAAAAATCTTTCCTGGGCAGCCATTGCAAAACCATTCGCAAGATAACAAGATCAAATTCTCCTTCAACAGGCAAATTATCAGAATGCCCAACAAAAAATTTAAGGTTAGTCAAATTTTTAAACCTCTCCCGACCAAACTTAACAGCCTCCTCGCTCGGATCTATTCCAATCACTTGGGCATGGGGCAAAAATTTTGCTAAAAAATTCGTAAATACTCCGCAATTACAACCTACATCTAAAACCTTTTTAATTTGTGCCTTTTGAGAAATAATTTTAAACAATTTTTTTGCTTCCTGCTCACTATTACGCAAATCATCCTCAAGAGAGAGAAGTGATCGGTCAAAATATCTATCACTTTCCCGATTCCATAAAATTGTATCTTCTTTATCAACCAATTTCATAAATTCTCAATTACCAATTAGCTCTACACACCCATAACACGGCCTAATTGATAAATGTCTATGGATATTAAAGCCATTCTTGTTAATTTTATCTGGATCAATATAACGTCCAGTATATATTCTATCCCCATTGTTATCAAAATCCTCACACCAAACAAAATCATGCTGCCAAAGAATTTCTCCACCAGTAGCAAAATAATAAGCAAAAAATGTATAAGCTGTTAAAATAGCAGAAGGCAAGGCTGTTTTATTTGACAGTTGATGTAGAGCCTGTTTTGGTTCAATCCCTCGACTCGCCTTCACAACTTCCCTACTTATTAAATACCACTTATTCTCAAGTGTTGTTTCGCTAGCAAATTTTTCATTTAAATACCAATCTTGGTTATAAAAACAAGGTTCTTTTTCAGAAGGATCCACACCTAAAACTTTCCGCATGTAATTAAGCGTTAATTTATCATCTCCACGCACCTTTTCCACTCCCAAAATCAATACATAATCTTCATGTATTTTAGCTAAAAATTCCCGTGTATAAGGTATAGCGGGTATTTTATCAGAAATTTTAAGCCCCAAAATCAGCACGACTTGTTTTAATTCTTCTGGGCCTAAAAAATTTTTTTTCATTACCTTTTTTGCTTCTGTAATACTCACCATAGACTCTAAAATAGAAGATATTACGCTATATAATTATAGGCCAACAAGAAGAAAAAATCAAGTATTGGACATGAATCATCCCCTCTTGACTTTTGCACCTCCTTATTCTATAATATTTAAGTCATTTTAACTGTTATTATTCATAAAAAAACAGTATATGTCTTATGATTTTCTAAGGGGCAGAACAATATTGGTTACTGGCGGAACTGGCTCATTTGGGCAACATTGCGTAAAAGAACTTTTAAAAAATAGCCAAGCACAAAAAATTATTATTTTCAGCCGTGATGAATTGAAGCAATTTCAAATGAAAACGAAATTTGCTGGACATGAAGACCGGCTGCGTTTCTTTATAGGAGATATTCGCGACTTAGAAAGATTGAGGCGCGCTTTTTATAAAGTAGACTATGTTATACATGCTGCTGCCCTAAAACAGGTGCCCACCTTGGAATACAACCCTTTTGAAGCAGTAAAAACTAACATTTTGGGGACTAAAAATATTATTGATGCAGCTATAGATGAAAATGTCCAAAAAGTAATTCTTGTCTCCACAGACAAAGCGGCCAATCCAGCCAATTTATACGGCGCTACTAAGCTTTGTGCGGAACGCCTGATGGTAAGTGGTAATGCCTACTCCGGAGGCAGAACTAAATTGAGTGTAGTAAGATATGGAAATGTATATGGGAGCAGGGGTAGTTTTATTCATATTATTAAAGAACAACAAAAAAATGGGGAAATTTGTCTAACCCATGAAGAAATGACGAGATTTTGGATTAGCCTAGATGAAGGCGTCAAATTTGTATTAATGGGATTAGAAAAAATGAACGGCGGAGAAATATTTATTCCTAAAATTCCCAGCATGCGAGTTTTAGATATGATTAAGGTATTGGCTCCAAATTGTAAAATAAAAAATATCGGTATTAGACCGGGAGAAAAAATACATGAAGTTCTAATTACACCAGAAGAAGGCCGTCACGCAAGAGAATTTGACAATCATTACGTAATTACACCAGAACAAGAATGGTGGCAGATTGAAAATACAGTTGGGAGTATGGGCCTGCCAGACAGCTTCAACTTTTCAAGTAATAAAAACGAATTGCAGCTTGATAAAGAAATGATTAAAAAAATCCAAGAAAAGCTTGACGAATCTAATTCAGAGAACTAAAAAAATTATGTCTACTAAAAAATTCCCAACAGAAATTAAAATAGGTTCCAAACTTGTGGGACCAGAACACCCTACTTATATCATAGCCGACATTGGTGCTAACTTTGACGGAAATCTGGACAAAGCCAAAGAACTTGCTCTGGCAGTCAAAGAAACTGGTGCAGACATGTTTAAAATACAAAGCTTCAAAGCTTCAAAAATAGTTTCAGGACATGGCTTCTCAACCATGAAATTAGAAGGTATCCATGGTAGTTGGTCCAAACCAATAGAACAAATTTTTCAAGAAGCAGAATTTCCTCGAGAATGGCATAAAGAGCTATTTGATTATTACAAAGAAATTAATATTGATTTTTCTTCTTCACCATATGATTTTGAGGCAGTGGATTTGTTGGATGAAATTGGGGTAAATGTATTTAAAATAGGGTCTGGTGACATAACCTGGCTGGAAATGCTTGCATACATTGCCAAAAAAAATAAACCAATGATACTTTCAACAGGTGCAAGTACTTTAGCAGAGGTAGACGAAGCAGTCAGAACAATTGAATCAACTGGAAACAATCAACTAATACTCTTACAGTGCATAACGAATTATCCTTCTAAAATTGAAAGTGCAAATATTAACGTTTTAAAAACATACCAAACCACTTATAATATAATTACCGGTTATTCAGACCATAGTCCTGGCGACACAGTTGTTTTGGGAGCTATTGCTCTGGGCGCCAAAGTAATAGAAAAACATTTTACCCTCAACAAAAAAGATGCTGGGCCAGACCATCCCCACTCTATGGAACCTACGGAATTTAAGGAAATGGTTACTAAAATTCACCTGCTTGAAAAAGCATTGGGGAACACCAGAAAAGAGGTGGTCGAAGAAGAGTCTGAAACCGTTATTGTCCAAAGGCGATCATTGTACACAAAAAATCCACTAGCAGCAGGTTCAACAATTAGTGAACTAGACATTGTTGCACTAAGACCTGCCTTGGGAATACTGCCAAAATTTAAATCTCACATCATCGGAAAAAAGCTTAAAAATAATCTCACAGCCGGCCAACCCATTCGCTGGGAGGATATTGAATAAAAAACAACAGATTATTATGGATCTAAGAGAAAAATTCATTATTTTAATTGATAATGAACCATTAAAAAAGTCAGATGCTATTATTGTCTTGGAAGGAGACGGCTTTGCTCGTCTTAACAGAGCCGCCCAACTCTACAAAGATGGCTGGACAAAATTAATTGTTATATCGGGAGGACTGAACGCTCCAAAAATAGGATCTTACCCTGCGGAGATGATGAAAAAGGAATTAAAAAAATTCAAAATTCCCAACAAAAATATCATTTTAGAAAAGAAATCTCAAGATACAAAAGAGCAGGCTGAAAATATTATTAAAATGGCAACTGAAAAAAAATGGCAGAGAATAATTCTCGTCGCCTCACACTTCCATCAATATCGTGCCTTTTTAACTTTTTTAAAAGAAATTTTGAAAAAAAAGATATATCTAGAGATTGTCAACGCCCCGGCATCTGAATTACCATGGTTTACCAAAAATAAATCGGGTAGAAGAATAGATCATTTAGAACTAGAATTTGAAAAAATTAATCAATATTCAAAAAAAGGACATTTAGCATCGTACTCTGAAGCTATTGATTATCAGCGTCTTAAAGAGTCTAAATAATTTTTGTAAAACTATGGAAAAAGTTAGGCTACCAATAAGTGTACTGATTAGAACTCTCAACGAAGAGACCAACATCTCTGACTGCATCAAAGCATGCCAAGCAAATAACCCGGGCGAGATAATTGTCGCCGATGGAAATTCCTCTGATCAAACCCGTGAAATCGCCCAAGCATTAGGGGTGATAGTTGTGATTGCAGAACAAGGCTTGGCTACCCAAAGAGATGCTGGGATAAAAGTGGCCTCATTTCCTTATATTATTATCGTAGACGCTGATGATCGTTTGAAAGACGATTGTTTATCTATTCTTTTGAAAGAAATGGAAGTTGGGGGCTACGATGCCATTAACGCACAATATCGTAATTTTTATGACTGGCCCAAAAATAATTCTGTTAGAAAAAAAACCAGTTATTGGGAAAAGGCTATGGAGGTCAACCTTAATCTTATCTGCACAAAAACCGGAGAGACTAATATGATTGGCCGGCCGGCTCTTTTTAGAACTACAGCTCTAAAACAAATCCCCCTTGATCCTATATTTAAAAAAGCATCTGAAGATTCCGACCTTTCCTACCGGTTTCATTTAGCAGGTTTTAGACAGGCAATAGGAAGCGGCATCACCTACCGCAAGCATTTGTCCAGCTTTAGGGCTTGTGTAAAAAAATTTCTTATGGTTGGCGGTGGGGAGGCTCTATTCGTCTCTCGCCACCCAGAACGATTGTGGGGAAATATCAAACACGAACTTTATACGTATCCAATAAAAAGATCCTACTTAGCAATTCGGGCTGGCCATATTAAATATGTGCCTTTTTTTATCCTAGTCGGTTGGTTAAGATTTTTTGGTTTTATTTCAACAATGATAAAAATCGTCTTTAAAAAAATATTATTTAACAGGTAAACAAGATGGCTAAAATAGTATTCTTCCAAAAAGACTTACATGAAAAATTCGGTGTAATGTCACTATCAAGTTATCTCAAAAAACATGGTCATGAATGCGAGGTGTTTTGTAATTCAGAAGAAGACGATATTATAAAAGAAATTAAGAATGCAAAACCAGACCTTATTGGCTGTAGTGTAATGATAGGAGAAATAAATTTTATAAGTGAAACTCTACATAAGATAAAAAAAGTAATTAAGAACGTGCCTTGTATTGTGGGCGGACCTCTAACCCTCATTTATCCAGAGGAAATAATCAGTCTGCCTGAAGTGGATATGGTATTCTTAGGTGATGGAGAACTAGGCCTCCTCAATCTTCTTGAAAATAAAGATCCTTCTACAATTGATGGTTTATGGTATAAGAAGGCTGGGAAAATAATTAAAAATGACAAACTAGGCTACATTAACAACCTTCAGGAATTACCACCAGTTGATTGGGATTTGTATGCAGACAAATACCCAAAGATAAAAAAACAGAAAACCAGAAATTTTTTTATTTCTAGAGGCTGTGTATATCAATGTACTTACTGTTATGCCCACTGCATCGCAAACATATACAGGCCAACCGGCGTACACTTTAGGACTAGGGGCATAAAACAATGTATTGAAGAAATAAAACATCTTACAAAAACCACTGAAGTAAAATACATAAGATTTCAAGATGCCAGCCTAACAATAAACAAGCCATTTCTCATAGAATTTTTAAAAGAATACTCAAAAGAAAAGTTGCCAAAATTTATTTGTTATTCACGCATTGAAGACGGAATAAATGAACAAGTTATTAATGCTCTGCATGAAGCTGGGTGCGATAGAATTCAATTTGGTTTACAATCATTCGAGAGAATTAGAAACATGATAGGTAGGCGGGTAGACGACCAAACAGTAATGAGCGCTGTAAAATTAGTGCAGGAAAAAAATATGAGAGTTGGTGTTGACTTGATGTTTGGCTTCCCAACCGAAACAACAGAAGAATCATTAGCGTCTTTAAAATTTTATAATAAGTTAATGCCAATAGAAATATCTTCTAATGTACTAATGGTATACCCAAAAACTAAAATCTGGGAACATGCTTTCAAAAATAATTATATTTCTAACACAGCGATGGAAAAAATTAATAGGGACAGCCTAACTATAAAGCAAAAAAATATAAACCAACTTAAAAACGTAGATGCTTTTAGTTACTATTTTATTAAATATCCAAAATTGTTATATCTTTTAAAATGGCTAATATATTTACCCCCAAACAAATTTTTTTCAGTACTTAAAAACTTACACCTTTTAATTATAGGTTTAAAATATGATTCAAGGGGTTTTCTTTCATCGCTTGGTATAATAAAAAGATATATAA
>JAHJGG010000082.1 GCA_018824545.1 Patescibacteria group bacterium
ATCCAACGTTTATAGATCTAACGGTAGTAATCGAGATGTCATTATTTGTGAAGTAAAGCAATATCATCCAATATGAAATGTTTGGTTCATATCAAAAAACCCTCGACTTCACTTGTGTAAGAATTCTCTCTAAAAGAAACTAGTACTTGCCAAAAAACCCAAGATTAAGTATAATTACGAAGTAATAAAATTATATGAAAAAGAAACAATCAAACCTAGATCCAAAATTTATTGCTGAAATAAAAGCAAAAATATTAAAAGAAAAAAATAAACTAGAACAAGAGCTGGCTGGCTTTGCTACCAAGAACCCTCATGTGACCGATGACTATGATGCTGAATATCCAGAATATGGTGACAAGAATGATGACAACGCACAAGAAGTAGAGAGGTACACAGTCAGAAAGCCACTTGAGATTGCGCTCGAAAAATCTTTGCGCGATGTAAACAATGCTTTGTCCCGAATGGAAAAAGGAACTTATGGTATTTGTAAATATTGTGATGAACCAATTGGAGAAAAAAGACTTATCGCCCGCCCCAATTCTAGTGCATGTGTGAGTTGTAAAAAGACACTAACGAACGAAGTGTAAAACACAATACAAAATACATGGAAAAAAATACAATTATAAAATACAAAGTCCACTTGCTAGCCATTTTGCTAAGTGGATTTTTTTTATTTATAGATCAAGTACTTAAATACTTTGCCCGGATGAACACAGACTTTGTTTATTATATTTGGAGGCCATGGTTGGGATGGGAATATTTTGAAAATAATGGAATTGCATTTAGTATCCCCTTCTCCAACACTCTCATTATAATTCTTACACCGATTATTATTTTGGCACTATTTATAATACTTACAAAACAAAAAAATCCTTCAAAATATTTTGTACTTGGAATAATACTGATAATAGCTGGTGCAATATCAAACTTAGTAGACCGTATATTATTTACAACAACCATTGACTACTTACGACTATTGACATGGATAATAAATTTGGCAGATATTCTGATTTTAACTGGCGTAGGATTATTAGTATTTGAAGAATTTCGGCAAAAGAAAAGAAAAAAAATATTATAAAAAATCCCTTTTAAGAAATGGGATTTTTTATTTTATGCTATAATACTAGCATAATTTAGTCAGTGCACTCTTATCATCTTCTGCCCTCTCAAACCATCTTATCCCTTCTAAATAATATGTTTATCAAAATCAATTCAGCTGCTGTACTTGGTTTGGACTGTACACCAATTGATGTCGAAGTTGATGTCGAGGGTTCTTGGCCTGGATACCAGATTGTTGGCTTGCCTGATACGGCAATACAAGAAGCAAAGCAACGCATTAGAACTGCATGGAAAAACACAGGATTGCAGTTTCCAAACAATGCTGGGATTGTAATTAACCTAGCACCTGCTGATGTGAGAAAAGAAGGAGCAGCATACGATCTACCCATGGCAGTAGGGATGTATCTAACTAGCGAAAAAATGTCTGGCATTGATATGTCAGATTCTTTGTTTGTGGGCCAGCTCGCGCTCGATGGCTCCCTACGACATACAACAGGGATATTGCCCATTGCAATCTTTGCACAAAGACATGGATACAAAAATCTTTTTGTCCCTGCAATTAATGCAAGAGAAGCTGCCTTAATACAAGATATTAACATCTATCCTGTCAGCACATTTCGTGATGTGATTAATCATATTAAAGGCGCTCTCCCGATTGAACCACTAGAAAAACAACAGATTGATGAGTGGTTTGAGGAATATGAATATGAGATGGACATGGCATATGTAAAGGGACAGGAATTTGTAAAGCGTGCACTAGAAATTGCAGCATCTGGCGCTCACAATTGTCTGCTATCTGGTCCACCAGGATCTGGCAAAACACTTTTAGCTCGAACCCTTCCTTCTATCCTACCAAAAATGACAATTGAAGAAGCAATAGAAGTTACAAAAATTTATTCTGTTTCAGGACTCTTGCCAGAAGATAAACCACTGATCACAGAAAGGCCTTTTCGTGCTCCTCATCACTCGGCCAGTGGAGTTGCACTTGTTGGTGGTGGAAAGTTTCCAAAGCCTGGAGAAATTTCTCTTGCACATCGCGGTGTTTTATTTCTCGACGAATTTGCAGAGTTCCCTAGGCAAGTACTCGAAAATCTAAGACAGCCACTTGAGGACGGCATAGTAACAATTTCTCGCGCACAAGGGACTCTCACATTCCCAGCCAGCTTCACACTTGTTGCTAGCCAAAATCCATGTCCATGTGGATATGCTAGTGATCCAGAAAGAGCATGCATCTGCTCCCCAATGCAAATAGCACAATACCAAAAAAAAATTAGCGGTCCGCTTTTGGATAGAATTGATTTACATATTGAAGTGCCCCGAGTAAAATTCGACAAACTTTCCAAAGATGAACTTGCCGAACCTTCCAAAAAAATGAGAGAACGAGTAGAAGGTGCACGAGAACGCCAGCATCACAGACTAAGAGATACACCGTACCAAACAAACAGCGAGATGAAAAACAAAGATATTAAAGAGCATTGCAAGCTTGGAGAACAGTCTGTCGATCTACTTCGTCAAGCTGTAACACAGATGCACCTCTCTGCCCGAGGCTATCATAGAATTTTAAAACTATCCCGAACTATTGCAGACTTGGGCGGTAAGGATGATATTGAAACTACACATGTTGCAGAGGCTTTGCAGTATCGGGCTAAGGTGGAGTGATTCTGGGTGTTTGGTGTTAGTTGTTTGGTGTTAGTTGTTAGGTTTTAGGTTTAAGAATAAAAAAACCTCCCTGCCAAATTTGGTGGGGAGGTTTTTTGTTTTTATAATTTTACATTTTGCATTACTACCTTACGTACTGCAAAGGATTCTGATAAGATCCATTAACTTTTACCTCAAAGTGGACATGAGGACCTGTGGACCTACCTGTCGAACCCATAGCCATAATAGTCTGACCCTGAGAAACATAATCTCCAACACTTACATAAAGTTCTGAAGCATGCCCATAAAGTGTTTTCACTCCATCACCATGATCAATAATAATATAACAACCATATCCACCATTATAACCACATTGTGACTTAATTATTGTTCCACTACGAGATGCATAGATTGGTGTACCAATAGGCCCAGCAATATCAAGACCTGTATGGCGCCAACCATAATATTGAGAAATATATCGAACTCCAGCAGGCCAAAGATAACCAGATCCAGCAGGGGCATTGACTGATGGAGGTGGTGCTGCAACACTTCTAAAGGCAGACGGAGCACTTACGGTGTATACTGGCACTGGCTGAGGCTTCTCTCCACCAGGAACTAGTAATTCTTCTCCAATAACAATATCACGGCCATCTTTTTGTAATCTGTTTGTCATGACAATGTCTTCAATTTTGGCTCCATAGGTTGAGGCAATTTTGGAAACCGTATCCCCACTCTTTACTTTATGTATTAAGCCATCTACTGGTAAAATTTTCAATTCATCTCCAGGCTGAATATAAGAACGGGTGGTCAAATTATTTGCCCACAAAATGGTGACTACACTAATACGATATTTTTCTGCAATAGCACCTATAATATCTCCTGGTTCGACTGTGTAATAAACAATGTTAGTCCTGCCTGTTGTATCAATCGTGGCATCAGTTGGCAAATCAAGTCCTGGCAAAATACTTGGTTTTGTAAGTGCTGTACCACCAGCACCAAGTCCTGCAATCTCTTGTGTTTCCCTTGGAATTTCTAGGCCTGCGGTATTTGGCGAGATAGACCCAACAGACCCTTCCCTCCATGCTGGTGCGCTTGATCCTTCGAAAGCTGTAACATCAAGTGCAATCTCCTCTGTAGCAAAATCCTGATAACCTGGACCGACAAGTTCATAAAGCAAAGTCTTCTGTCCCGCTACAGCCGAAGGCTCTTTGGTATATAGCTTACTATGAGGAATCATCACAATAATACATACAATAAAAAGCACAGCTTGTAGTGTGCTTCTCTTGCCCCAAAATTCTACCAATCTACTATCCCACGGAATTTTTATTCTTCCAGTAACTTTTTTTATTCTCAATACGATTTTATAAAGATGAAAACCAATACTTCGATTGAAGCTGTTCAAAATAGAAGTAATCAAATACCACAATATACCAAACAGCCAAACCAAAGCCCTTTTTATATAAATTAAGCCTTTTAATAATATGAGTAGTAGTGTAAAGCCTGTCTTTTTCATAATGAATTGCCATCACATTATCTCTCAAATTTGAGCAAATGTCAATCAAAGCAATATCTGCTTGGTCTTGACTTGTAACTACATTTTCGACTATACTACCACCTATCTTAAAGTATATATTAATCTTAACACTAATCTATGGTGACTTTTCTCTTGGCAATATTGCCAGCAGTAGTAGCGCTAGTTTATGGCGCAATTCTCATTGGCTGGATAAACAAACAACCAGCTGGTAATGATCGCATGCAGGCAATTGCCCGCGCAATCCAAGAAGGTGCTCGTGCCTACTTGAAAAGGCAATACAAAACCATTGCCATAGTGGCAGTAGTTGTATTTGTATTGTTGTCTGTTTTGATTGGATGGAAAACTGGTCTCGGTTTTTTGGTGGGAGCAATTTTATCTGGGCTTGCTGGATATTTGGGCATGACTGTTTCGGTCAAAGCAAATGTCCGAACCACACAAGCTGCAACGCTTGGTATTGTGCAAGCTTTTAATGTTGCAGTAAAAGGTGGTTCTGTGACCGGACTTCTTGTTGTTGGTCTTGCACTTCTGGGTGTGGCTGGTTTTTATTTAATTTTCCCAAATGATATCAATGCACTCATTGGTCTAGCATTTGGTAGTAGTCTTATCTCCATCTTTGCTCGTATTGGTGGTGGTATCTTTACAAAAGCTGCTGATGTTGGAGCCGACTTGGTAGGAAAAGTAGAAAAAGGAATTCCAGAAGATGATCCAAGAAATCCTGCTGTTATTGCTGACAATGTTGGGGACAATGTGGGAGACTGTGCTGGCATGGCTGCAGACTTATTTGAAACTTATGCGGTTACGTCGGTTGCAGCTATAATATTGGGAACACTCCTGTTTGACAATACTGAGGCTGCAATTGTTTATCCTCTTGCTTTGGGTGGAGTTTCTATTCTTGCTTCTATCCTTGGTAGCTTCTTTATAAAACTAGGCAAAAAGAAAAGGCGTGAGCGTATTATGTCCGCATTATACAAAGGACTATTCGTAGCTGGACTTCTTGCTATGGTAGGTTTCTATTTTGTTACAAAACATTTTGGACCACTCCTGGAAGGAGTCGACGGTAGATCATTATTCTTCTGCTCCATAATTGGTCTGGTTCTTACTGGTCTCATGTTTATTGTTACAGAATACTACACATCCACAAAATATGGACCTGTAAAATCCATTGCCAAAGCCAGTGAAACTGGTCATGGCACAAACGTGATAACAGGACTTGCTGTTTCAATGAAGGCAACTACTTGGCCAATTATTTTTATTGCTACTGGCATCTTGTTGGCCTTCTCACTTGCTGGATTATATGGCATTGCTATTGCAGCTGTTGCAATGCTCTCTCTTGCTGGAATAGTAGTCACAGTAGATGCATACGGCCCAATCACAGACAATGCTGGTGGTATTGCAGAAATGGCAGAACTAGGAGCAGACGTGAGAAACGTTACAGACCCACTTGATGCTGTTGGTAATACAACAAAGGCAGTAACCAAAGGTTATGCAATTGCCAGTGCTGGACTTGCTGCTTTGGTACTCTTTGCTGACTACACTCACAAGCTAGCTGAATTAGGAAAAGAAACAACATTTCTAATCAATGATCCTTATGTCTTGGTCGGACTACTTATTGGTGGGCTTTTGCCATATCTCTTTGGTTCATATCTCATGCAATCAGTAGGTCGTGTGGCAGGAAAGGTAGTAGAAGAAGTAAGAAGACAGTTTAGAGATATCAAAGGTATTATGGAAGGTAGTGGAAAACCTGACTATGCTACATGTGTTGATATTGTAACAAAAGGTGCCATTGGACAGATGGTACTACCCGCTCTTATCCCTGTTGTAGCACCAATTCTAGTTGGCTACTTTTTGGGAGCTGCTGCTCTCGGCGGACTATTGGTGGGCACTATTGTGACAGGTCTCTTTGTAGCCATTTCTATGACCGCAGGCGGTGGAGCTTGGGATAATGCTAAGAAGTACATAGAAGACGGTAACTACGGCGGAAAAGGCAGTTTTGCTCACCAGGCGGCCGTTACAGGTGATACTGTTGGTGATCCATACAAAGATACTGCGGGCCCAGCAATTAACCCTATGATCAAAGTTGCTAATATTGTAGCGCTACTAATTGTGGGATTACTCTAATAAAAAATTAAGACCACCAAAAACACCTTTCATATTCTGGAAGGTGTTTTTTTATCTAAATCTTGACATTTTCTCCAAAACAAACTATTCTATAACGACTAAATTAACAATGCAAAATTCTTAATTCTGCATTCTATATTCTTAATCTATATGCAACACACAATAAAAAAATTAGAAAAATCTGAACTCGAGATAACTATCACAGTTACTCCAGAAGAATACCAACCACAAATGGAGGATGCTGCCAACAGACTATCTGAGAGAACTATTGTAAAAGGATTTCGCAAAGGCAAAGTCCCTTATGAACAGATGAAACGTGAGGCTGGAGAAATGGCCATTTTACAAGAAGCTCTTGAGTCTATTATTCAAAAGACTTTTTATACTGTTGTAAAAGAACAAAAACTAGAAACTATTGGCATGCCAAAAATTGATGCAAACAAAACAGCGCCAGGCAATGATCTAATTTATAGTGCTACAGTAGCAATCTTGCCAGAAGTTAAACTTCCAGAACTTACTGAAATCAAAGTAGAAAAAAAAGAAGCCATAGTAGATCCAAAAAAATTAGATGAAACACTAGATTCTCTTCGAGGTATGCAAGCCAAGGAAACTATTAAAAAAGGAAAAGCAGAAGGAACTGACAAACTTGTAATTGATATGGACATGCTTATTGATAATGTACCGGTCGAGGGCGGTCAAGCCAAAGATTATCAAGTTCACTTATCAGAAGACCATTATATCCCAGGATTTAATGAGAAGGTGGTAGGTATGGAAGAAGGTGAAGAAAGAGAATTTTCTCTCGGTTTTCCAAAAGAACATTATCAAAAACATTTGGCTGGAAAAACAGTTGATTTCAAAGTAAAAGCCAAAGGAGTTTATACACGTGAACTTCCAGAACTTGATGAGGAGTTTGCCAAAAAACTTGGGCAAGATAGTGTAGAAAAATTGAAGGAAATTATTAATAACAACATGCTTGCAGAGGCCAAACAAAAGGTAGACCAAAAAATAGAGATTGGAATCTTGGAAGGCCTAATTGAAAAAACAAACTTTGGCGAGCTACCAGAAGTACTGATTGATTCAGAGCGTCAAAAAATGTTTTATGAATTAAAAAGAGATCTTGATCGAAACGGTGTGAGTATTGAAAAATATTTGGAAGACATAAAAAAGGATGAAAAAGAATTGTACGAAGACTTTAGAACCCAAGCAGAAAAGCGAGCCAAAGCAGCTCTCATTTCTCGCCAAGTTGCCAAAGAACAGGGTATTAATATTTCTCCAGAGGCTTTGGCAAAAGAAATTGACTTACTAAAGAAAGCATACCCAGATGACAAACAAACACAAGAAAATCTAGAAAGACCAGAGGTCCAAGAGAGTATTGCCACTACAATGCAAAACAGACAGGTAATGCAATATTTGAAAGAGAAAATTCTTGGCGAAGTACCCTCTAACAAATCAACAAAAGAAACTCCAGAGAGTAAATAATCATTATAAACTGTACTTATCAACTCAAACCCTGTACCCTTGTGGTACAGGGTTTTGATATAATATATAAGTATGAAAAAACAAATAAAAATAAAAGTGCTACCTTGCTCCTCTAGAAATGAGATTATTTGTATTTCTGAAAATGATTATAAAATAAAATTAACTGCTGCCCCAGTAGATGGAGAGGCAAATAAAAAATTGATTAATTTTTTGAGTAAAGAATGGAAAATTCCTAAATCAAAAATAGAAATAACCAAAGGACTAACTAGTAAAAACAAAACAATAATGATTGAGAAGGATTGACGAAACAAAATCTTTTTGAGATGATGAAAAAAGGAGGTTATTATGAAAGGAGATGTCACCCAAAGCATTGACGCTGTCAAAGAAAACGCCAGAGGATTTATTAATTTTTTAAAATTAATTTGGAATATCAACACCACCATTACTCCACGGATTACATCTCAAAACTCGCCAAAGACTTTTTGGAATACCCACCAGTATTCCTCTTTTTTTTATTATCTGCCGAGAGTACTCACTACATGATGGGTAATATTTACAATATCCATTGTGATAAATTTTTTTTGACCAGAAACTATGGTCTGGTGAAAATAGTTTTTGATACAGATAAATAAAAAATAACACCAGCTGGCGCGGAAGTGAAATTATTTTTTTTATCACATACCACATATTACGTACCACACATCAACAGTAACCAACATCGTTACTTGTTTAGTCCAGCTTTCTTTAATACTCCAGAGATAGAATTCTCTATCTCCAAATATTCTTTTTCTAATACAGCCGGCTTTGCCATTACTAATACCATGAACCCTGGCTTTATTTTGTTTTCTTTCAACAGCAGACGAACGACCTCCCTCATCTGCCTCTTAATTCTATTTCGTTTTACTGCGCTTTTGCTGATTTTTTTTGTAACCACAAAAGCAATTTTAAGATCACCCTTCAGATAACCCCTCTTTGGGTATTTTTCAGGTTCAATCTTCCAAATCTTTAAATCTGTGAATTCGCCATTAACAAATCTACCCTCTTTGAAGAGGATCTCAAAATCTTTCATTCTTTTTAACCTGTTTTGCTTGGGTAACATATTGACGAAATTCAAAATAATTAACCTGACACACACTCAGTATATAACAACTTTGTATTTTATTCCATGTATCTTGTATTTTAAAAGGCCTCTTTCGAGACCCTTTATTATCTAGTTTTTCGTAAGCGTTTTCCTTTTTTCTCATCACTCACAGTTAGTTTGGCCCGAGACTTTGCGCGACGCCTCTTTAGAAGGTTTCGCCCATCCACAGTTTTCATTTTACTGCGAAATCCATGAGATTTGGCTCGCTTATTTTTTTTTGGTTGGTAAGTGCGTTTAGGCATATATTTTTAAGAAATTTAAAGCGGGACAATTATACCAACACAGAGTTTTTTTGTCAAGTATTATTGGCGGATAGGCATAACAATGTAAACATAGTCATTTTTACCTTTTTCTTTGATCAAACATGGGGAGTCAGCACTATTCATTGAAAACTCCACATCTCCACTCATTTGTTGTAATCCATCCAACAAATATCGATGATTTAGTAAAATTGAGTTCTCTTCTCCAGTTAGTTCTGCATCCACTTGTGAAATATGTTCTCCTTTTTGAGTACTTGTAGAAGAAACTCCAATATTTCCATCTGAAACATTAAAATCAAATGAAACTGCATTAACTCCGGTTGTTGTAAAAAGACTAGCTGCCTTTATCTTGTTTGTCATTATGTCTACAGGAAAAAAACTAGTAGTTTTGAATTCGCTAGGTATTATTTGATAATAATCAGGATAGGTCCCATCAACCAGACGACTACTTAGTTCCACGCTCCCAAAACGTAAAATTATTTGACCTTCGCTTAGTGCCAATACAACCTGAGAATTTCCTTCTTCTTTTTCAAGATTTAACAAACGAATCATTTCTTGAACTGCACGACCAGGAACAATGCAGATTGCAGGATCTTCTCCAGAAGCTACAGAAAGTTTTTTTTCTGCCAATCGATAAGAATCCGTTGCTGCCAATGTTAGGCCTTTACTACCCTCTCCAAAAAAATTAAAAAATACTCCTGATAGCTCTGGTCTTATTTCATTTTTTGCTGCTGCCACAGCAGTTTTCAAAAGTGAATCTCGAAGTGGTTCTACCAAGAGCTGGTAAGTACTTTTTTCTTCAATTTCTGGTAAAACTGGAAAGTCTTCGGCTGTTGTTCCTTTTATTTTCGTACTAGAATTTCCACAGGTAACTTTTAGTTCATTTCTTTCCAATTCTAGTTCGACTTGCTCATCGTTTAGCAAATGAACATACTCGTTCAGAGTCTTTGCTGGTACTGTAAAAGATCCTTTTTTTTCAACCTTTGCACGAAGATTTACCTTCACAGCCAACTCAAGGTTGGTACTGATTAACTCAACCTTTGAATCCTCAGCATTAATTAAAATATTAACTAGGATCGGCAAGTTTACATGCTTGCCTGCTACCCCGCTTACACTGTCTAGTGCTCGGGAAAGATTTTCTCTTGTACAAGTAAGTTTCATATTAGTTAACAGACACACTGTCTTATAATTGTCGTATTATATATTTAAAATATAGTTGCTTGTTGTTGGTCCTGTGTACAGTGTTGATAAGTCATTTTTTTTGCTTTGTTTTAGTTTAATTTTGATGATTTTTGGTGTTGACAGTCAGTGCTCTAAAAACTTATTTTATGTTGATGGTTTTTATGTTGTTTTTTATTTCTGTTGATAAGTCAATTTTTGTTAACAGTTTGGATTTTTTTTTATTAATTTTTTTCTCTAGTTATAAACAGTTTTGTAACAAGGTTAGTTGGTGGCTGTAGCGTATAATCTTTGGCGAATTAGCTCCATATCCTGTTTAAGTTTCAAATCATTATCAATTTCTGTGGAGATTTTGGTATGAGCATGCATTGCTGTTGTGTGGTCGCGTCCTCCGAGCTCTGCTCCAATTGCAGGGTATGATAGTTTCAATTCTTCTCTTAGTAAATACATAATAATTTGTCGTGGAAAGGAAACTCTCTTCTCTCTACCCTTACCGAGTAGATCGTCGGTCTGCACATCAAAGTATTGTGAGACTGTAGCAACTAATTCTTTTGGAGTAACTGACCTTCTCATGTTTTGGCTTTCAAAACTTGCAAGAATTGATTTTACAGTTTCTTTTGTAGGTTCAGAATTTTTTAGTTGGTGAAAAGCGATAACTTTGTTTAGTGCTCCTTCTAGTTCTCTTATATTACTCTGTACGGTTGCAGAAATTAGTTGGATCAAGTCTTGAGGGAGAACAAAGTTTTTTTCTTGACATTTGGTTTGTAGAATTGCGACTCGAGTTTCTAGATCAGCTGGTGCAATGTCAGCTATCATCCCCCACTCAAACCTAGAGCGAAGCCTGTCTTCAAGAGCAGGTATTGCTTTTGGTGGTCTGTCACTAGTCATTACAATTTGTTTACCACTTTGGTGCAATTCATTGAAGGTATGAAAAAATTCTTCCTGAGTTTGTTCTTTGCCACCTATAAATTGTATATCATCTATTAGTAGTAGATCAACAGTGCGATAACGTTCTTTAAAATCTTTTGATCGGCCTTCTTTTATAGCACTCACAAAGTCACTTGTAAATTTTTCAGACGAAACATAAAGAATTTTGGTCTGAGGATTTTCTTCCAACATGGCATTGGCGACAGCTTGAAGTAAATGTGTCTTGCCAAGTCCTACCCCACCATAGATAAATAGTGGGTTGTAAGCATCTCCAGGTCTATTGGCGACAGCCTGTGCAGCAGCATGGGCTAGTTCATTGCCTTTGCCAACAACAAATGAGGAAAAAGTATATTTGGCATTTAAACCAAATTGAGAAAGTAGTTGTCGCGTCTCTCTGGAGTACATTGGCGTCTCTACACTTGAGACGCTTGGCTCAGAAGAAAAAGAACACTCTTTTTCTTGTATATTTTTGACATGTTCTACTTTGTAATCAACTTTTTTGATTCGAGCACTAGTGATGCTTTCTAATAATTTTACTATCTCAGTATGATATTTTTTTTCAAGCCAGCTTTTTGTAAAAGTATTTGGGACACAAATGCTCACCTCGCCATCAACAGAAAACGTACCAATACCGGTATTACGAAACCAGGTGGTAAAGTTAGCTTTGGAAACTTTTAATTCGAATTCGGCAAGAACAGCCTGCCAGATTTCGTGATTTGTCATAAATATATCTGTGCTAATACTCTAGTGGAATCTAATTATACTGGTATTTTCAGATCTGTCAAAGGCGTTGGTATTGAACCCTGCCTTGGACATGGCTTTTAGGTAAAAAAATGCATATTTGAATCATCTCTGACGCAACTGTCATATTCTAACACAGATTAGATAATAAAAAAATGGCTTAAGATAGCCAAAAAGTGGATAAAATGGGGATAACGTGTGGATAGTGGGGATAACACTAGGGAGAATAGCCAAAATGATAAAATAGTTAGAAAATGGATTGAAATAAAAGGTTGACAAAAACTTTATATTTTGAAATAATCTACTTTTCTTCTGTGGAAAAACAAGAAAGGAGATATACATGAGAATAATCAAGATAACTCTGTTAATGTGCTGTGGTTTTTTCGGTCTTGCTACCCAGACCGCACTCATTTATCAGGATTTTATTGCTGATCAGCCAGAAAACTGGAAGACATGGTATGAAACCATGCAAACCATGATCACAAATATTTATGGAGGGCCTGATTGGTGGCAAGGGCTGGGAATGGCGCTGATGTATTGCGCTGGTTTGTGGGTTTTTTACTGTCATTTTATCTGGCGTCTATTATTGCAAAGCGTGGATAAGAGGGAAAAAGGAAGGATTTTGGCGGTGCGTACTATACACACCGCCTTTTTTTATTGATTTTTAGCCCAAAGAGCTATATAATAGAGCCAAATAAGATAAACATAAGTTTTATAAATTCATAATTCATAATTTTAGCCAAAGGTTGATCCTCCTCTGGCGGACATAATTTTAAAAGTATGCGTCAATGGGAAAAAACAATCAAATCACTAGGTTTTACTGAGAGTGAGGCACAGATTTATCTAACTTCACTTGAGCTCGGTCCCTCCCCTGTTCAGGCTGTCGCCAAAGAGGCCGGTGTGTCTCGTGTAACAGCTTATTCTGCCATTGAAGCTCTTATGAACGAAGGGCTTATGAGTACTGTAGAAAAGGGCAAAAAGAAGCTCTACGCAGCCGAGCCACCAGAAAGGCTAGTTTCTGTGGCAAACGCCAAGGCAAAAGCCATTGAAAATACAGCAAAAGAGGTCGAGTCCTCTATTGGGGAATTAAAATTGATTGAAAGAGGTGAAAAACCGGTGGTAAGAGTGTTTGAAGGACCAGAAGCCCTAAAAACAATAATGGATGATGTGGTTAGATCTAGACCAACCGAGTTGTTTGAATTTGGAAATCTTAATGAAATACGAAGAGTTTATGGTAAAGATAAAAATTTATCACAGGTCTTCATAGATTTTTTTGAGAAGTTGGATATAAGTCAAACCAAGAGAAAAATGGTATATTTGGCCGATGAAGAGCCAAATACAAGGAGTAAGTACGAAGAATTTTTTGTTCTAGGCAAAGGAAATGATTTTTTGGGAGATGTGATTGTTTTTGGGAACAAGGTGGTTTTGTCAAATTTTACGAAGGATAGAATTTCAGTTTTAATAGAAAGTGAAGTTATAGCACGAACTATTCAGGCAATGATCAAAGCAATTTGGCAATTAAAGAAAAAAAAATAGCCCCCAAACCACAAGTGTGATTCGGGGGCGCTGTCGGGGGCTATATATTAAATCGTCACGATCTTGCTAGTCAGGGTCGTTCGTTTTTTTACATTCCACCCATTGTCTCCTCCTTGTGTTGGAGGGACGTGCTGGTGGAGATCGGTGGTTCAGGATTGTACCCTAAACCATGTGTTAGTCCTTCTTGTGAGGGATTTTTGGGGTGTTCGGCTTGATTTCTGCCACAATGTCTCGTAGCGAGAAGGGCCGAAACCCAACTGACACGACTTCCGATTTCCTTTTTGGATCCGCTAAGTTGAAAAAAGCCAACTGCGGATCGCATCTTTTTGCTCCGTCCCATTGTTTACCCCCTTTAAGTTGGGGTTGTTGGCGGTAGCTCCGTAGCAATCACTTCCTTCCTGATATAACAGGATTTTTTTACCTCCTTTTTGAAAAAGTAAAAGGAAGAACATTGCTACTTCACTACCAAAGTGACTTCACATTAACATATATTTTGAATTTTGTCAAGAGCTAGCTTACAAATGCAAAACATGCTCCCTAGGGAAGTGTACATTGGTTTTGTACACTTATCCACAATTAAAATAGCTAGTTTTAGCTATTTTTTTGCATCAAACTATGTTTTTTGTAAAGCGAGGGCTTGACAGAAAATAAATAATATGATAAAGTCACTTGTCAGTTTGAAAAAACGACATTACCCAAAAAAGTTTCGTGTGAATATCAGGTTTTGCCAACATGCTTGTGTGGCTAAGTCTGCGTCCGTGCTCTCAAGATTGTAATAATTATCCCGTCATATATGGGAAAGCATCTTGAAGCCAGTACGTGAACTAACAACCTATATCACACGTTTTTTTTTGCCAAAAATATATAAAACGATTCTGATGAGGAGCTCTATTTGGCTAAGTGTAGCAAAATAGAGCCAAGATTAGAATCGTTTGGGAATAAAAAGCTCAAATCTGCCAGAGCTAAGAATGGTAGACGCAGATATCGGTTTGGCGTTACACCGGTTAGTGGAGGGACCACAATGAGTTATTATGTAGTGGGAGGCGTCGTCTTCTTTAACAAGAAGCAAGCGCTCGCCGCCAAGAAAGGCTCCAAGTAGCTGAGTATTGGCGGGGCAGAGTCATCTGCCTGGCAACAGAACTCCGAGAGATTGGAGAAATGGCAAAAAGGGAGGGAGTGCGTACTTATTATCAAGTGCGCTCCCTGTCAGAGTGGTTAATTTTATTGACTGCTGTGATAGGGCAATTTCAAAACAACCATTTACCAGGAGGATATCATGACCGTTATCGCCACTACACCTACTCTCGTTCTTGTCGATTCCGCCACCGGCCAGGAGTCCAAACCTGCCTTTGCCAAGTGTGTCCTCTGTGACGGGGACATCGCTCGGCCGAAGGAAGGATGGCTCCCGAGTATGATCTTGATCCACCGTCGACTGAGGAGAGATCCCAGGTCGACCGAGCTGGTCAAGTTTGTGTTCTGCGGGACCTGTGGCCGGGAGTTGCGGAAACAAGGTCACAACACGTTTTCGTTTTCGAAAGTCCAGCACGTTCTCCGCGAGGAAGAACGGGCTAGGGACTCGAAACGAAATGTGTTGACGGCCAAGTTCTCGGAACTCTTTCTCGCCAGGGAAGGCAAGGGAAACGGCAGGACGAAGTAGTCACAAGGGGGAGTTAGCAGAATTACGATTCTGCTTCTACCAAAGTTATTAAATATATTCATAACTTTGATGGAATAAACACTGGAGGATCTATGTCACGGACTATGCGTCGCGTAAGCGACAGTGTCGAATATGCAGAAGCCAAAGCTAGGCTTTTGCGCATTCATCAGGTAATAGCTGATCAACGGCGTCACTTTTCTTCCAGTGATAGGAAGAGAAGTGCATGCACATTCCAGGTTGTGAGGGTGAGTTTTGGATATTGTTCAAACTGTATAGAGTTTGGCGGTTACGACCACGAATACATGCAAGTGCAGGGCGAAAACTTTGTCATGTACAAACGAATTCGGGTCGAACTGTCTTGTCTGTGCAGACCAGAACAGATTTGTGAGATCCTTTACGAAGGTCGTGATAGGATTTATGCTCGTAATCTTTGCGAAAAGATGAACGCACAGTCGGGCCACATCCAAGCGCTGTACGAGGGTTACGAGCTTCAGAAAGTGCGCCGAGATGACCAACAACAGCGAACAGAGTAGCTGTAGGGGGTTTTGCCTAGAAGCCTACAAAAGGATTTCTGGGCTTCTATCAGAGAAGTTTAAAAATAAACTGTTCTGATAGGGTATGGTACCCTATTGTCCGATCATCATGGTCCGTTCATTAAATTGTCTTGTCACACGAGACACTGGGTTAAGGCCATGAAAAAAAACACCTCGATGAACGAGGTGTTTTTTTTGTTAATATTTATTTTATTTCTATATTCATTATATCTCCACTCCCCAACCCGCCATCGTTTAGTTCTACCTCTGCAACCAACTGCCAGATTCCTGTGCTTGATGGGTTTCGCCATACTGTAGACATTTTACCTTCTACTGAGGAGGAGAAATCATCTATCGAACCCAAAAGATTTTTGCTTTCTCCTTGTTTTTGGGTGTAAATATTTACTTGTTTAATCTGATCAGATTTGAATAAACCGAGTAAATAAATTTGCGGGAATTCGGAAAGTCTTACGCTATTACTACCACCAGCCCAATTAACTCCTGGTAATTCTACAATTGCGTTAAGTGTAAAAGGAATCTCATGTTCTAGACGATTGCCAATATCATCTTCTACAATAATGGTAAGTATGTGAGATCCATTTTCAATACCTTGCGCATTGTAGTTTAGATTGAAAGGGTGTTCTGTAATAACTCCGACATAAGTTTCATCTAGCATATAACTAACTTTGGTAATACCTCTTGGTGAACTTACTTCTATATCGGTTGTAATTTGTCTAGAGCTTATTGTTGCATTTGGGGTTGGGTAATTTACAGTTAGTTTTGGAATCATCTCAATGCTGTATTCATCATCTTCTTCTGTCGGCGGTTCTTCAAAAGATACATTCCACTCAGGATCTTCTTCACCTTTTTTTGTAATCCAGGTTTGAATAGCTTCTTCCCATCTTAAATATTGAGGATCATCAGCTGGATTTTCTGGGTAATCTCCTTGTGGATCATCTTTAAAAACATAATGTAATATTGAATGTGGTTGGATGTAGGTGCGTTCTTCTATCAAGTATTCAGGAGTAGAGGTTGAGGCCAATCTCCCTGTTATTTTGTTTACTTTGAGAGTAATAGAGCCTCCGGTAGATCCACGCAGGGCTGCTTTTTTGGCTGTGTTTTCTGGTGCAGATGGAAAACTCTCTACTGGCGTATCTGCAAGAGCTTCTTTCATAAAAGCATTCCATATTGGTCCTGCAACACGACTTCCTCCAAAGCCAGCCTTCATGGGTGTGTTGTCAGTATTTCCAGCCCAGACTCCTGCAACAAGCGATGGAGTATAGCCGATTGTCCAACCATCAACGTAGCTATTGGTTGTACCTGTTTTGGCAGCAACTGGTCGGCCAGGCAGTGTTAATATGCTTCCAGTACCAAACGCATAGGCTCTAGCAACATCATCACTCAAAATATTTGACATGAGCGAGGTGACACTTGAATCTAATACTTTTTTTCCTTTGTTATTTTTTAATTCAAACAAGATGTCGCTATTTTGATCCTCAATTTTCAGAATACTAGAGGGTTCAAACAAAGTTCCATTGTTTGCAAAGACAGCGAAAGCGTTCACATGATCAAGTAATTTTACTTCCCCACCTCCCAAAACTAGAGATAGCCCAAAGTCTCCTTCACCCAAAGTACTGTAGCCAAGGCGAGTGGCAAATTCTACTCCTTTTTTATCCCCTACCAAGTAAAGAGTTTTGACAGCAGGAATATTGAGCGAACCTTGGAGAGCCTGTCGCATAGTTACTGGACCATGTTCACTATAATCATAATTTAGTGGTTTGTAGTTATTACTACTAAGACCAAAATTTGTAACAACATCAAAAAGAACTGTTTCTGCTGTGTAGCCTTTTTCAAATGCGGCAGCATAAACAATGGGCTTGAAAGATGAACCAGGCTGGCGTTTACCCAGAGTAGCAACGTTAAACTGCCCATCAATATCTTCATTATAAAAATCTTTTGATCCAACCATCGCGAGAATTTCTCCAGAGCGTGGATCTATAGCAACAAGAGAGGTATTGTCTGCTCCAGCACTTTCCAAAACCTCGCTCCCCTTTTCATCTATTACCCGCTCAGCAATTTGTTGCTTGTCCCAATCAAGCGTTGTAATTACTTTCAGTCCTCCAGAATCTACGACCTGCTCCCCAAATTCTTTTACAAGCTGTTCTTTTACATATAGTACAAAGTGTGGTGCTTTGATATCTCCAAAGTGACGAGACAAAGTTAACTCCGAACTCTGTGCTGATGTTTTTTCTTCTTCTGTAATGTAGCCTTCTTCATACATTCTGCGTAAGACAAAGTTGCGTCTTTCTTTTAGAGCTTCCACATTGTTTAGAAAACTTGTAGGTGCTTGAGGAAGACCAGCCAGTGTGGCAGATTCTTGCAAATCTAGCTCAGAGACATGTTTGCCAAAATAGCTTTGAGCAGCAGCCTCAGCTCCATAATTGGTAGAGCCATAAGGTATTTCATTAAAATAGATTTTCAAAATTTGTTCTTTGGTATATTTTTGTTCTAGTCGGATAGATAATATTATTTCTTTTAATTTTCTAACATAACTGCGCTCATTTGAAAGTATTGCATTTTTTACAAGTTGTTGAGTAAGAGTAGAAGTCCCGCCTATTCTTTCTTTGGAAAAAATACCATATACAAAGGCACGCAAAATACTTAGAGGGCGGACTCCTCTGTGTTCATAAAATTTTGTATCCTCAGTTGCAACTACACCATCAATTAAGTTTTGTGGAATTTGATCAAGGTCTACCAAAGTACGTTTTTCGTCAGCAAATATTTCATAGAGCAGAAATTCTCCAGTTCGATCATAGATTTTTGTACTCTGGGCTACCTTGCGATCAGTCAGGCGGTCAGGGTCTGGCAGGTCTTTGCTAACCCAGGCAACCAAAATTGTACTGCTCAAAAAACCAAGCACTATTACTATAACAGATATAAAGAGTATTTTTTTTCGTACTTCTTTTTTTTGTTTATTATTTAGTTTTGGTCTTCGTTTCCAGAGTAGTGAAACCAAATTCCAGATTTGGGATAGAGACCATCTTACCATTTTGTACAAACCCAAGAAAAATTTTTGCCACCAAGGTCTTTTTGGTTTTTGCTTAGGAATATATTCAGGTCGGTCTGATTTTTCTACCAAACCATAAGTACGAGCAGGGCGACTGTCAGGGTTTTCATTAAAGCCATATGAACGGCGAGTTAGCTTTGGTATTGGCATAGGTAAACAAATTTTAGAACTAGTATGTACTAATATTGAAATTATAATGTAAATTATACCACATTTTTAACTTAAAAACTCAACTTTTTGATCAAACGAGATCGAAACTCAATATATCTAGTTGTGGTTTTAAGTGGTGTTTTTAATTGGTAGTATTTTAACAATTTTGATATGAAGTGGGGTCTACTTTTGGGTCTCTTGACAGGGTTTAAAATACCTCTTTTTGTCAGCGTACCAATCCACTGTTGCTGTGACATGTGATTTTTCTCTTAACCTTGCTATGAATTGGCATATTATCCTATGATAAGGAGGATATTTATTCATTATCATAAGATACTATGAAAA
>JAHJGG010000083.1 GCA_018824545.1 Patescibacteria group bacterium
CTTATTATTATAAATTAGTATATTAGTATCGCATTACGCTTTGCTTTCTTTTAGCGCGTTTAGAACATTCATGAGCCCACGAATATTTCCAGCCAATACATTTACAAATCCAGAAACTGGAGCGTTGATTGTCCCAACAAGTTTTGCATAGAGCTCGAGCTTGCTTGGTAGTTTGGATAATTCAGTTACTTTGGCTGAATCAATAAACTTTCCCTCAAGAATTCCACCAAAGATCCTAACTGCTTCATGATTTTTTGCAAACTTTGCAATAATTTGAGCAGGGGCTACCTCGTCCTCATTACCAAGAACTACAGCAACACCACCTTCAAACTCTTGTGTGTCTACGTCAAATCCTGCATCAGCTAGAGCACGTTTCAGCAATGTCTTTTTGCTAGCCAAATACTCTACATTTGCTTCGCGACATATTCCACGAAGCTCCTCTGATTCGACTACTTTAAGACCTTGGAAATTTGCCAAAACTGTTGATTTGGCATTCTTGATATTTTCGGACAAAGTTTTAATGCTTTGTTCTTTTTCTTGTCTTGTTTTTGCCATATTTGTCTAAGTTTACTTAGTTTAACTAAGTTTTCTAAGTTATCTAAGTAATAAAAAATGTGGTTTTTTTAACCACAGATTAAAGGCTTTACGACCTTTTACTTAGCTAACTTAGTCTACTTAGTAAACTTGGGTTAACCTAGCATTACCTCGGCAGGATTTATGGCTTTCGCCACCTGCTGTCTGTGGTTATTCATTTGTTGATAATATAATACCAAAATGACAAAATATTGTCAAGTGTAGCCCCAAGGGGAATCGAACCCCTATTACCAGGATGAAAACCTGGTGTCCTAACCATTAGACGATGGGGCCATCTTTAGCAAAATATTTACTAAATTAAGCAGGAATAATATACACTATTTAAAAAAAGTAGTCAAGCCTGGTAGTGACAAAATCATCTTTTCTTGCTACAATCCTTCTATATGAAAATCCTAGGCATCGAATCATCTTGTGACGATACATCTGTCGCCCTGCTAAAAGCAGGTGGGGGTAATTTTGAAATTCTGGCTGAAATAACTGCCAGCCAAATTGAAGTACACAAAAAATATGGTGGTGTCGTTCCAGAGATTGCTGGCAGGAAACATGCTGAAAAAATATTACCTCTAATAGAATCCGTAATGGAAGGACAAGATAAACCAAATGTCATTGCCGTTACTTCCGGTCCTGGACTAATGACCGGCCTTTTGGTTGGAATAGAAGCTACAAAAACTTTATCCTACTTGTGGGATATACCGATTGTTCGGGTTAATCATATTGAAGGACATATATACTCTACATTAATCCCGAGTGCAGTCCACCCTTTCGCAAAAGGGAGGACGGAGTCGAGGGATCTTTCAAAATTAAAATCTAATCTCTTTATCACGTCTTCAGTAATGCCAACAGCATCGATTTCGAAAGATTCCTCACCTACGGCTCGGAATGACATAGCCTTCCCAGCACTTTGCTTGATCGTAAGCGGTGGACATACAGAACTCATCCTCATGAAAGATTATGGTAAATATGAACTAATCGGCAAAACTCGAGATGATGCAGTTGGTGAATGTTTTGACAAAGTTGCCAAGCTTGTTGGGTTTGATTATCCTGGTGGACCAATGATTTCCAAATATGCTGAAAATGGTAATTCAGAATCAATCAATTTTCCAAGACCCATGCTAAAAGAAGGCAACTTTGACTTCTCATTTTCTGGCCTAAAAACATCTGCCCTGTATTGGCTAAAAGATAATTCAAAACAAAAGTCTGGCTTTAACACCTATAACCTAAAACCCAAAACCTTGTCAGACTTCTGTGCTAGCTTTGAAACTGCCATCACTGATGTCCTGGTTACAAAAACAATAAGAGCTGCAAAAAAATACAATCCAAAAACTATTATCCTCGGTGGTGGAGTCAGTGCTAATAAAAAACTAAAAGAATTGCTCCAAAATGAAATAACAAAACACTGTCCACTTTCCACTTTCTACTTTCCACTTTCTACTTACTCTATGGACAACGCAACTATGATTGCAATCACGGGTTATTATCACTCAATAAAAAAAAACTTTACTCCGTGGAGCAAAGTAGAGGCTGATCCAAATTGGAAAGTATATGAAAAACAAACCCTTGACGTAAAAAAATAAACATTATACAATCCAGACAACACTGTTCATTAACAAGAACAAAAAGGCGCCGATTAAGCGCTTTTGTTGTCTTTAAAGGGGGCGAAAGTGATAGGAACTGGAATCAAAATCTTTTCTGGTAGTAGTCACCCAGAACTCACCAAATCAATTTGTGATTGTCTTGGAATTGATATCGGGAAAAGCGATGTGATCCGCTTTTCCAATGAAAACATTATGGTCGAAATTCAAGATAATGTACGAAATTTTGACACATTTGTGGTTCAAACAGCATCCGCACCGGCCAATGACCACTTAGTGGAACTCCTAGTGTTTATTCATGCTCTGAAGAATGCATCTGCAGCAAGGGTAACTGCTGTAATGCCATACTTCTTTTATGTTAGGTCAGACAAAAAAGATCGACCTAGAATTAGCATTGCTGCTCGTTTGATGGCCGACTTGATCCAAACTGCTGGAGCTGATAGAGTTATCCTGCTTGATCTACATGCAGATCAAATTCAAGGATTCTTTTCAGTACCTTCTGATCATCTATTCGCTGCCAAATTACTTTGTAAGCATCTTGAATCAACCCTTGATCTAAGTAATGCGGTAGCAGTAGCCAGTGATGCCGGAGAAGCAAAAGGAATTGGCAGATATGCAAATCGACTTAAGATTCCAATTGCAATAATTGATAAACGCAGAGAGGCAGATGACGAAAAAGCAAAAGCAGTAGCCCTTGTCGGAGACGTAAAGGGAAAGACAGCCATATTGTTTGATGACGAAATAGCTACTGCTGGCACTATTATATCTGCTGCTGAATATCTCAAGACAAAAGGAGCAGAACAAGTGGTCGCAGTAGTCACTCATGCAGTTCTTAGTGGTGATGGTCCAAAAAAACTGGCGAGTTCTCCGATCTCTCCAGTAATAGTTACTGACAGCATACCTATTCCTGAAGAAAAAAGATTCCCTGATCTGCAAATAGTATCTGTAGATGGTTTACTGGCCGCTGGAATAATGCGGAGTCACGATGGTAGATCTGTATCGAATCTATTCTAGATTATATACACACATTCACTTTCAAAGAACCCAGCGTCAGCCGGGTTCTTTTTTTATATAATTCCGAGCGAAGCTGAAAGCGGAGCCGGGGGATCTTTCGAAGCTGATGCACAGAGGACTAGTAACATTCTTGGGAGATATCACTAAACTAATTCTAAAAATCTAAGTCCTCTATCTCTCTGTGGATACTACTATTCCAAAGGATGTAGGATCTGAAAGATCCCTCGACTACCTTCGGTCGCTCGGGATAACCACTTATCAATCAAACACCTCGACCTTCCCTTCTCCGATTAGCCCCTCCAACTCCTCCAAAACTGCAGAGTTCCAATCAATATTTGATTGGGCTTTTATTTTTTTGCTACCAACCAATACATAGACATAATATTCGCCAGGATACTTTACAAATATTTTTTTTAATTCTTCTGCCACAGCTCCCATCTCAGATTTGTCAAGACTAATCTGGATTGCTTTCTCATCTTGCATCTGGGGAGCATAATCTTTTACAGAAGTTCCGTATGATAGCCCACCACATACTTGACCTGCATTTTCTTTTGTAATCACACTTGCTTTTTCCACAAAAATTTTATTATCTCCATCTTCTTTTGGGGTTTTTCCTACTACACAGACAATATTACCTTCCTCCCAAACGAGCTGAGTCTGCTCATATGTTTTTGGAAATACAAGCAACTCCATTGAACCTGTCATGTCTTGAATTGTTACAAACATCATTATCTTTCCTTTTTTTGTAATCTTCTTTTTCAAATCTGCTACAATACCACCAATCACAACCCACTGATCTCTTCCACAATCTTCTATACTACTAAGTGGATTCAAAACACTTTCCAATAACTTTTGAAAATATTTGAATGGATGTGAAGACAAATATATTCCCAGTAAATTCTTTTCCCAAATTAATTTGTCATCCATAATTGCATCCTCTGCCTTTTGTAATGTGACTTTCGATCCAATTGCAATTTTTGTACCCATAAAAAGTGAATCCTGTTTTGTTGTTTCATTTTCTCTAATATTTTTTACAAAAAATAATAAATTTTCAATATTGGAAAGTAGGATTCCACGATCATACCCAAAACAATCCATTGCTCCAGTTTTTATCAAACTCTCTACTGATTTTTTATTCAAATCTTTGTCTTTGATTCGTCCCAAAAAATCTTCCAAATCTTTGTATTGTCCATTATTTTTTCTCTCACGATAAATTACCTCACATATATGGTCGCCCACATTTTTGATAGCTGTAAGACCAAAACGAATTCTACCAGATTCACCAGGTTTACTTACCATTGCAAAATTTTTGAAACTTTCGTTTACATCTGGTGGTAAAACCTCTATATTCATCCGACTACATTCATAGACAATTGCGGCTACTTTGTCTGCGTCACCAAATTCAGCACGAAGAACAGCAGTCATATACTGCACTGGATAGTGCGCCTTCATATATGATGTTTGGTAGGCCACGGTTCCATAGCTTGCTGCATGAGCCTTATTGAAACCATAGGCAGCAAAAGGTTCTATCTGCTCCCAGAGTAAATGAATCTTTGCTTCTGGTAATTTTCCAATATTTTTACAACCATCAAAAAATTTCTTTTTTTGTTTTTCCATTTCTTCTGGAATTTTTTTACCAATTGCTTTTCGAAACTTATCTGCCTCCATCCAATCATATCCAGCAAGTTTTATCGCAGTCAAAAGCACATCATCCTGATAAACCAAAAGTCCAAAAGATGCTTGCAAATATTCTTCCATTCTAGGATCAAGATATTGGATCAATTCTGGATTGTACTTACGACGGATATAATCAGGTATAACATCCATTGGCCCAGGTCGATAGAGTGCCACCATCGCCATAATATCATCTATCCTGTTTGGCTTTAGTTCTTTTATCCAACGCGTCATACCAGCTCCACCAAGTTGAAACGTACCCATAGTTTCTCCACGAGAAAGCATTTCAAATGTTTTTGTATCATCAAGTGGAAGTGAATAGACATCTACATCCTCACCTGTTGTTGCTTTTACGATTTCTACTGCGCCTCCCAAAATAGACAAATTGCGAATTCCCAAAAAATCCATTTTTAGTACTCCAGCTGACTCTACTGCATGCATTTCATATTGTGTGATAATTTTTTCCCCCCCAGTTTCACATTGTACAGGAGTAAAATCAGTAAGCGGAGTAGGTGAAATAACCACACCAGCTGCATGAATTGATGTATGACGCGCACATCCTTCTACTTTTTGGGCAAGGTCAAGCAAGCGTTTAACTTCTTCATTACTCCCATATAATTTTTTCAAATCTGGTTCTTCATTTAGTGCACGTTTGATTGTCATGGGGAATCCTTGTGCTCCAAATGGAATGAGCTTTGATACCTGATCACAAAAACTATACGAATAACCCAGTGCACGACCTACGTCGCGTACACTTCCACGTGCTGCCATGGTACCAAAAGTAATAATCTGTGCTACCTTGTCTGCTCCATATTTCTGAGTTACATATTCAATCATTTCATCTCTTCTATCGTCTGCAAAATCCGTATCCACATCAGGTGGACTAGGTCGAAATGGATTCAGAAAACGTTCAAAAGGTAATTTGAATCTAATTGGGTCAACTGTGGTAATACCAATCACATATGATACCAATGATCCTGCAGCAGATCCTCTGGTTGTTTCTATAATACCGTGATCTTTTGCATACTTTACATAGTCTGCCACACAGATAAAATATGGAGAATATCCCTTAGTTTTTATAATCCCAAGTTCATACTCAATTCTTGTCTTTATCTCATCAGTTATTTCATCATAAAAATCTTTAACCTTATCATAGGCCATATCATGCAAGACCTCATCAGCTGTTTTGCCCGCTGGCAGATCTACTGGCGCAAAGTACCACTTGTCTAGTTCTATCTCAATATTTATTCTGTCAGCAATCTTGCCGGTATTTTCTATTGCTTCTGCCACATGGCGAAAACGGGATGAAATATCTTTGGCAGAATTGAACGATCTATCCACCTGTCGGTAATCAGTTCGGTTTGGCTGATCAACTTTCCAACCTTCTCGAATACAACGCAAGATATCCTGCGCTTCTGCATCTTCGGTTTTCAAATAATGTACATCACGAGTTACGACAAGTGGAATATTTGTCTCACTTGATAATTGAACAAGTTTTGTATTCACATCCATCTGTCCCTCAATTGCTGGATGATCCTCAAGTTCCAGATAAAAATTATCAACTCCAAAAATATCATTGTACTCAAGTGCTACTTTCTTTGCGTCTTCTAGCTTTCCTGCTTTTAACAGACTTGGGACTTCTCCCATAATTGGGCCAGACAAAGCAATCACCCCTTTGCTATATTTTTCTAACAACTCCTTGTCGACTCTTGGCTTCCCATCAAAAAAACCTTCCAAATGTCCAAGGGAAGAAAGTTTCATCAGATTGACATAGCCCTCATAATTTTCTGCAAGTAACACCAGATTATAATATTCTTTATCATATGCTGGATCTTTATCATGTCTAGTTCTTGGAGCCACATATGCTTCAAACCCAATTATTGGTTTTATTTCTTCTTTTTTACAAGTTTGATAAAATTCTATTGCTCCATACATTGAACCATAATCAGTCAGAGCAACTGCATTAAATCCCCCTTCTTTTGCAGCCTTAACCAGTGGTTTGATTTTGGTCAGACCACTGAGGAGCGAATAGTGAGAATGTACATGGAGGTGAATAAACATTAGTATTTATTTATTTCGGTGCTCATGTGCTTTTGTGCTCATGTGCTAACGTGATTAAGTGCTTACATATCTTATAGGATTTTGGGTGTTTAGGCAAATAAAGAGATCCACCGTAAGGCGGATCTCTGTTTACTATTTACTAGTTTCTAATTTCCAGTTTCTAGTTAACTCACTTTTTCTTCTTCGCTCTTGCTTTATTCGCTTTGGTCGGCATCTTACTAATCTTCTCTTCTAGCTTTTCTGATAATTTTCCAAGTACAAACTTATCCACAAATCCAGTTGCTACCTTACTTACAATTCCCATGTGATTGGTAACCTTATCCATCTTGGCGCGCATAAATTCTACTGCATCAGCAATTAGCTCTAATTTTTGAGTTATATTTTCAATAATTTCATTTGCATTTTTGAGAACTCTAGCAGCCTGATAAAGAAGCCAACAAAGAAATACTGTAAACCACAGAATACTAAGGGACAAAACTAGATACAAAATATCTTGAGAAGTATCAAACATATTTAAACTCCTTATTCCACGAACGTCGACAGGTACGCACATGAAATATTAATTTTTAATAAAAATATTATACCATATTTTTTAAAAAATGCATACAAAAATTTATGTGTATAAAAAACGGCTCTGTATAAATAACAGAGCCGTCTTTAAATTTGTAATCTCTATTCCAGGATTGGAGCGCTAAATGAACCTGTAACAGTTGCATACCCGTCGTTAATTTGTACAACGCCACAAACTTGGTCAGCTGTGATTTGTGTAATTTTAACTCCGGATTCTACCTCTTCCATAAATCCAACTCCTCGACTACCTCTACCATATAGAATATAATAATAATCTCACCCTATGTGTATATTATTTACTTTCTCAAACTAGCATCGAATTTCTTTTTCAAAACACTTTCTACTTTTTCATGAATTTTATCCACATCTCCAGACTCCAATGTTTTTTCAATAGATTGATAAACAATGTGAAATGCCATACTCTTTTTTCCTGCTTCAATATTTTTGCCTTGAAAAACATCAAACAGTTCTACTTCCAGAATCAACGGATCTACTTTTTTGATTACTTCTTCAACACTGGAATATTCTGTCTCTCCGCTAACCACAAATGCAATATCTCTCATAACAGGTGGAAATAATGCTACTTTATTGTATGTATTTTTGTCTTTTATATATTCCAATAGATCACTTAGATTAATCTCTGCCATTGCAACCCTAGAATCAATACCAATTTCCTTTTGTCTCACTGGAGCAAGCTCCATTACAGCACCTACAAGATGTTCATCTTGAACTATAACCTCAGCGCTTCTGCCAGGATGAATCCATGGATCAAAAATCTTTGCTTGCAATTTACACTCACAGCCTAGTTGCATAAGTAGATTCTGCATTGCTGACGAAACTTGAAAGAATGGAACACTCTCTCCCTTTTTGACAAATACTATACCCAACATTACGTCCTGTCTGGGCAACAAATCATCACCGCTCTTATTCATTCTTTCTCCAGGTTCATTTTTCCAAAATACCTTACCAACCTCAAACAAACGAACCTCGTCAAAATTATGAGCATTTTGCTCTACATTTTCCAAAAGATTTGGCAATAAACTGCGACGAAGTAGTGGTCTACTTTTGTCAATCGGATTATCAAGCTCAATATGTTCTTCGTGAATTCCTATTTTTTTTAGGAGTTGTGGTGATACAAATGAATAATTATAACTTTCAGTAAATCCAAACTCCAATGCCACAATCTGCTTTATACGTCTTTCCAAATTTCTAAGCTCATTTCGCTCTGGAGGAATAACTGGAAAACTTGGAAGACTCCCGGCAATATTGTCATAACCATAAATTCGTGAGACTTCTTCTACCAAATCTTCAACAATTGTAATATCTTTTGTTGCGCGCCATGTTGGTATTTTTACTAAAAACTTATCTTTCTTTTCTTCAACACCAAACCCTAAACTTTTCAAAATTCTAACAACCTCTTGTTTATCAAGTTCTATACCTATTTTTTTATTTAAAAATTCAAAAGGTAATTCAATTAGTCCGGTGCTTTGTCTAAATTTTGACTCATCCACAACATTGCTTACAATCCTTGCACCTGGACATACTTCCAATGTCAGCTGAACCGCTCTCCTCAGTGCCAACTCAGCATTGTTTGGGTCCAAACTCTTTTCAAACCTAGATGAAGACTCTGTCCGCATACCAAGTGCTGTAGCAGTCCTACGAATATTGGTAGCATCAAAATTGGCCGACTCAAACACAATGGTAGTGGTCTCATCAGTAACCCCACTATTTTCTCCCCCCATTATTCCAGCCAAAGCTACCGCCTGCTTTTTATTTGCAATCACTAACATCTCACTCGTCAATTCGTGTTCTTTTTCATCCAAAGCAGTAAACTTTTCTCCGTTTTTTGCCTTTCTCACTTCAATTGTTATCTGTTTTTTGTTATCCACTATTTGCTCTGCATCAAACGCATGCATAGGCTGACCCAAATCATATAAAAGATAATTTGTAATGTCCACAATATTATTAATTGGACGCAACCCCACTGACATTAATAATTTTTGCATCCACTCTGGTGACGAACCAATTTTTACATTGTCAATCACAACTGCCATATAACGTGGACAGAGTTCAGTATCTTTTACATCAACTTTTAATTTAAAACTTTGTTCCTTATTTTTTGCCTTTTGTTCCTTGACTGCCGGCGGTTCATATTTGCCAACTTCAGCTCCATACAAAGCACCTATTTCTCTTGCTAGTCCATAATGCCCCCACAAGTCAGGTCTATGAGTCATTGATTTATTATCAATATCAAATATTACATCATCAAGCTTTATTACTTCTGAAAGAGGTGTGCCATTTTTTACTTTTATCTTGCCCAGATCAATTACTTCTTTATCACTATTTGCAGGATATAACCCTGATAACCCAATCTCACTTGATGCACAAATCATTCCATATGATTCTTCTCCACGAATTTTTGCTTTGACAAGCTCTATTAGCTCCCCTTCTCCATGCCATTTGACTTTAGCGCCAATTTTCCCCAAAGCCACCTTCATACCTTCTTTCAAATTTGACCCACCACAAACAATATTTAAATTTTCTTTTCCAACATTGACCAAAACTAATTTTAACATGTCAGCATTTGGATGTTTTTTAATTTTTATAATTTCACCCACAACAATATTATCAAGATCCTTTGCTTGATTATTTACCCCCTCCACTTCTACTGTACTCATCGTCAATCTCAAAGCCAGCTCTTCTGGAGTGAGCTTTTTTGGTAGGTCTACATGTTGTTTTAACCAGTTGTAACTTACTAACATATTATAATGGAACACAGATTTAAAAAGATTTAACAGATTTTCACAGATAAAATCTGTGCAGATATGTTTAATCTGTATATCTCCAATAAGGGGATCCGTGTTCTATTTAAAATTGATTTAAAAAACGTAGGTCACCTGCATGCAAATGTCTAATATCCTCTATTCCATATTTTTGCATTGCCAACCTCATCGATCCCAAACCAAAAGCAAATCCTGTCCACTCATTTGGATCTAGCCCTCCAGCCTCAATCACTTTTGGATGCACCAATCCGCATGGCAAAGTCTCTACCCAGCCAGAGTGTTTACAAGCTCCACAGCCAATACCACTACAAACCAGACACTTCATATCCAGCTCAAAACCCGGCTCTACAAATGGAAAATATCCAGGACGCAAACGCACCTCGACGTCTCTCCTCAAAACCCCAGAGAGCAATTCTTTCATTGTGCCTATAAGATTCGCAATAGAAATTTCGCGATCTACTACCAAACCTTCCATCTGATAAAAAGTGTGATCATGACTAGCATCTGTTGCTTCGTTTCTAAAACAACGACCAGAAACAACGGCCCTAAGTGGTGCTCCATATTTTTGCATTGCCCGAACTTGAACCGGAGAAGTATGTGGACGCATGCACCAATCAGAATGGTCTTTTATGTAAAAAGTATCCATGTTTTCTCTGGCCGGATGAGTAGCTGGAATATTTAAAGTTTCAAAGCTATAATAAGTGCTTTCTAATTCTGGCCCGTCGAGCACCATAAAACCCATAGACGTAAATAAATCCTCTAGTTCATTGTGAACAATCGTCATTGGATGCAGATGCCCCCCAATTTGCTTTGGCAACTTAGGTTGGGTGACATCAATCGCCTCTGTTTTGACTAGTAGAGCAGAATCTCCGCGATTAAAATCCACTCGTTTTTGATCTAGCATTTCTAGCAATTCATTTTTTATTTCATTTGCCAACCTACCCATTTCTTTTCTAGCATCACCGGACAAATCTTTCAAATTTTTCATTGCCTCTGTCATCTCACCAGAGCGACGAGAAAAAAATCGCTTTTCAAATTCTTCGAGCATTAAAACATCACTGACTTCATTCAATCCTTTTTGAAATTCTTGTTTAATTTTTTCAAGCTGTACCTTCATATGCTATTTATTTCTATCACGATTTCTTTTCCAAATATCCAAATGAATCAAATTATCACCCTCACCATATTCAGCAGAATACCTTTCGGAAAAAGACCTATAAAACTCTAAAAATTGTTCTTTCAAAACCCTTCTTTTCATAAATTTTGAATATTTACCAGCTTCAGTTATTCCTCCTTTGCTAACAGCGGTATCTAATGCTTGTTCCAATGTTCTTTCAAAATCTACTGAGGCCTTGGTATTTACAAAGCTATCTCTAAAAATTTCTTCTAATACCTTTAGGTCATAACCAATATTTTCAGCTGCCTCACCTTTTCCATAAAGCCCCTTAGAGAGCTCTTCATAAAAACCAACGACCAATCTTTCATAAAATTTTTTTTCATTAACTTGTTTGCCTTCAGATTTTTCTATAATAATATCAGTATCTTCTCTATCTTCATTTTTCCAATCTTTTTTTATTTCAGTTTTCAATCCATCCAAAATCCCCCCAACAATGGCTTTGGTTTCGCTACTCAATATATTTCCTTCTATCTTCATCTCATTCTGTAGCTTACTATCTAAAATATCAATCACCCCCAACGCTCTAGTACAAAAATCTGCCCGAGTATATTTAGTTTCAAAAAGTTTTATCAATGTGTCTTTTACATGTTTCCATAGTTCTTCAACAGGAACTTGTGATTTAGCTACAAATTCACCATCTTTTATATGTGGAGAAGATTTTTCATCAAGATATTTTTTAAACCTGCCCACCTCTATATCAATTATTGTCATATTTTATTTTTCAAATATTCTTGATTTCTTTTAGGTCTTTTTGAAATTCCTACTTATTTTTGAATATTTAGAATTTTTATAACATGAATATAGTATCATAAATATAAAATGTGAGTTGTTTATTATGATTTAAATTACACACTTCAAAATTCATGGTTCTTAATTTATAATTCTTTTTTAAAACAACCCTACCACATCCCTCCATGTTACTACAACTATAAGTCCCATCAAAAGCACAAATCCAATCGTATGTGCCAGCTGTTCATACTTCATAGGTACTGGACGACGAATGATCTTCTCGATTCCTATAAAAAAGATTCGTCCACCATCCAATGCTGGAATTGGCAAGATATTTATTACTGCCAATGTTAATGATAGCATAGCTGTGGTATTCAGTAAATAACTGATCCCAAGCCTAGCACTCTGACCAACAAGAACCGCAATCCCGACTGGCCCTGCAACCTCGAATGCCAAACCTTGTCCTATTATCAAATTTTTTATTAAATAATAAAAAGCTAGCAAAATATTAATAACACCGATCCCTGCAGCAACAATTCCTTTGTAAAGTGCTATATACCATGGATACTTTATAATAGCGGCGTCAACCAAGAGCACCCCGATTCTTGGTTTGTCTTCCATTCCACCCAAAAGCTCTGCATTCATGAGCAGTGTTAATTCTTCATCTCCTCGTATCACAACGACTGACAGCTCTTCACTAGAATGCTCTACAATATATTCACTTACCTGACTACTACCAGTAATTTTTTTGTCATTTACAGAAAGAATGACATCACCATAAACAATTCCCAATTTTTCTGCTGGCGAATCTTGTTCTACCTGTTGCACTACTACTTGTGGCTCTCCTACTACAATCACATGTTTATCTTCCAAAATTGAAGTATCAGAAGGCAACCCAACCATAAAGCCAATAGTCAAAAGTACTGCGGCTAATAAAAAATTCATTGACACACCTGCAAACAAAGTAAGAGCTCTGGCAAGTGCAGATTTATTTCCAAAACTATCATTATCATTTGGGTTTTCTCCATTTTCTCCCTTGATCTTTACAAAGCCACCCAAAGGTAACCAATTTAGTGAATATAATGTATCAGGATAGTCTTCACTAGGCTCTTCATCTACAACTGTTTCTTTTAGACTGCTTTTCCCCTTTCCCCAAATAAATTTTCTTTTGCCAGTCTTTGGGTCCTTGTACCAACCAAAAGCTCTCGGTGGAAAACCTAGCGCGAATTCGTACACTTTCATTCCAGACTTCTTGGCAACCAAAAAATGCCCTAATTCATGGACAAAAACTAACAAACCCAGGACAAGAACAAAAATTATAAAAGTAAGCATGTTATTTATTAAATAAAATACAAACAATGTACCAAACTTCGCCGAATTGACGAACAGTGGCTGTTTGATATAAAATAGTGGTATAATTATCTCACAAACAAATAATAATTTCAATTGCCAATAAATTATACAACAATACATTATTTATATAACTAATAACTCATACCATATGACTGTACTATACATCATACTTGGAATCATCGTAGTCGCAATTTTTTGGGTCATTGCTCTCTACAATGGCCTAATTCGCTTACGCAATCGCACCCAGGAAGCCTGGAGCGACATAGACGTACAACTAAAGAGACGTCATGACTTAATTCCTAATCTAGTCTCAAGTGTCAAAGGTTACATGACACACGAGCGAGAACTATTGGAAAAAATAACCAAATATCGTTCTCAAGCAATAGACGAACAAAAAACAGGTGACACCGCGAGCCTTGCCAAAACAGAAAATTTACTTGGTGGAGCTCTGGGAAAATTACAAATTGCTTTTGAAGCTTATCCAGATCTAAAAGCAAATCAAAACGTAACCCAACTAATGGATGAACTATCTGACACTGAAAACAAAATTCAGGCCTCACGCCGATTTTACAATGGACAGGTCAGAGACTTCAATACCAAAATCGAGAGTTTTCCAAACAATATGATTGCAGGAAGTTTGAAATTCAAAAAGTTTGATTTTTTTGAAGCTGATGAGAAGGAGAGAGAGAATGTTAAAGTCGAACTCTAAACACGTACCACGTACCACATATCACGTAACAAGTTTTAAATCATTCACATTTGATATGTGATACGTGCTATGTGGTACGTGAAAAAATTATGTACTCTCAAATAGACTCCAACAAAAGAAAGACAGTATTTCTCGTTACTATCTTCCTCATCCTAATCATCGCACTAGGATGGTTTTTTGGAGTTTATATTGGTTATGGTTATGAGATATTTATTTTTGCAATAATTTTTTCTATCTCCACCAGCCTTTTCAGCTATTACAAAGGTGATAAGATTGCCCTCATGTCGACAGGTGCCAAAGAAATAAAAAAAGATGATAACCCATATGTATATAGAATGGTAGAAAATCTTTGTATCACAGCTGGGGTACAAACACCAAGAGTTCATATTATAGACTCCCCTGCTCTCAATGCTTTTGCCACAGGCAGAGATCCAGAGCACTCTTCTATTGCTCTTACTACTGGAATAATTGAGGCACTAGAAAATGAAGAACTAGAGGGCGTAATTGCTCACGAGTTATCTCATGTAAAAAATTATGATATTAGACTCATGACTATTGTAGTCGTACTCGTAGGAATGATCTCACTAGTAGCTGATATGTTTTTTCGTGCTAGATTATTTGGCGGAGGAAGAAAATCTAACAGCAATAATAATTCTGGAGGAATAATAATGATTATTGGTTTGGTACTGCTCATCTTGTCGCCAATAATAGCCGAGCTAATTAAACTTGCTATCAGCAGAAAAAGAGAATTTTTGGCAGATGCCTCTGGAGCGCTACTAACTAGGTATCCAGAAGGATTGGCCAAAGCCCTGGAAAAAATCTCCAATTCAGATGTTCCACTAGCACGCGCAAATTCTGCAACTGCCCATCTATTTATTTCCAATCCTTTTAAAAAGAAAGGATTTAGCAAATTTTTCTCTACTCATCCACCGGCAGAAGAAAGAATTAAGGCGCTTAGAGGGATGTAAAAAAAAATAAAATAATATTTAAAAAAATAAGTCGGTACTGATGTACCGACTTTTTTTTAGCGACAACTCTCATATTTAATTTGAAATATTGGCA
>JAHJGG010000084.1 GCA_018824545.1 Patescibacteria group bacterium
ATATATAAGTTTACTGCAATTATATTTTTTTGTAAATCCGTCTGATAAATTCATCTTATGTTGCCATGTTCTTTTCAATAAATTATTAGTTACACCTATATAGATTGTTCCGGTTGGGCTTGCCATTATATAGATGTAATATGTATTACTTCTCATAGTGCTTTCGAAAGGTATCCCTCGGCTACGCTCGGGATGACAAGGTGGAATACCACTCCTCATAATACCCCTGATAATCCCCACTCTTACACCTCTCAACCCACTCCTGATTATTTTTATACCAATGAATTGTACTTTTCAATCCATCTTCAAAATTGATTTCCGGTTTCCATCCCAATTCATTTGTAGCTTTGGAAAAATCAATTGCATACCTTCGATCATGGCCGGGTCTATCTTTTACAAATTCAATACATGACTCGTCTTTACCCAGTAGCTTTATTAATGTTTTTGTTAATTCCAAATTCGATATCTCACTATCTCCACCCAAACAATATGTCTCTCCTATTTCTCCTTTTTCAATAATTAGTTCAATTCCACGACTATGATCATCGACATGTATCCAATCTCTTACTTGATTACCATCTCCATAAACAGGAACCTTAATACCTTCAATTAAATTTGAAATAAATAATGGAATAATTTTTTCTGGAAATTGATATGGACCGTAATTATTGGAACAATTTGAAATTGTAGTTTTGAGTCCGTAAGTGTGATGATATGCGCGAACAAGATGATCAGAAGCAGCTTTTGATGCAGAATAAGGACTCTTGGGATCATACGGAGTTTTTTCATTGAATGCTGGATCTTCTGGTTTTAATGCTCCAAATACTTCGTCTGTTGAAATGTGGTGAAATCTCACTTCATATTCTCTCGCCGAATCAAGCAATATTTGCGTTCCCAAAATATTTGTTCTTATAAAATCACTTGGATCCATGATAGACCTATCAACATGACTCTCAGCAGCAAAATGAACAATCAAATCTGTATCTTTTACTACATCAAGAACCTGTTCGCGATCACACACATCACCCTTTACAAAATTATAATGCGAATTTTTTTCGATCTCACTCAAATTTTCCAAATTACCAGCGTAAGTAAGTTTATCAAAATTAATAATATCATCCGTTGGATGATTTTGTAACCAATAGTGTATAAAGTTTGATCCAATAAAACCAGCTCCTCCGGTTACCAATATTTTCATAATTTATAATATTTTATAATCAAAATTATCTTCTGAGCGCAATAATTTGTCACTAAAAAAAACTAATACAGCAGTACCCTTTCCTACATTCTTGGTAGCAGAAGCAGTCCTTTCTGGCACGTGTACCACATGTCTTGCGGGGACCAAATTTAATTCCTTTTTTTCCTTACTATCAACATGCTCAAACTTGGCATATATCTGACCACTCTCCACATAAAACATCTGCCTAGTATCCTTATGATAATAATTTCCAGTTGTAACACCAGGCTCAATAATCATACGGGTCATATACAAATCACCAATCTTAACAGAAGAAAGATTTCTTCCAGGTTTACTAAGATCATCTGAAAAATTAAATACTTTTATAAAATCAGGTTTATTCTCTTCCATATCATTATTGTTTAAGAATTAATTTATTTCGAACCATGGCCCACGCTGCCAAAGTCTCTCCACACCAAATGTCTCCACGCTCAATCATCTCATCTATTTCATCAGGTCTACGATACATAACTTCAAACTCCTCGTCCTCTTCTGGTTGTACTTCACCACACTGGTTTATATGAGCCAGATAAACATGCATTTCGTCATCAAGCAAGCCATTTGATGGTTGGAAGCGTCCCACTTCTATAACCTCATCTGCGGTACATCCTGTTTCTTCCAAAAGCTCTCTTGTAACTGCGACAGAAAAATCTTCGCCTTCTTTTCTTCCGCCACATGGAAATTCTGTGCTCTGCTTCTGATTTATATATCTATACTGGACTACCATTATTATTCTCCCATCAGGCATTACAGGCACAATCATTACACTACCTGGTGTGACTCCAAAAAAATAATCTGATTCCTTTCCATTTGGCATCTCATATCTATCATGCCTAAGCTTCCACCATGGATTCTCGTGGATGATTTCTTGGGAGATTGTTTTAAGTTTCTTGAGCATAGCTACTGATATACTGATTTTGCAATTACTACAGATACTACTGATATTAGTTAATCAAATTGGGATTAAGAACACGCCTTATTATACAACTCTCACTGCGAAAATTTACCAATAGACATAATTTAAAACCACCACTTACCAAATATCTCTTACACTGGTTGAAGTCAGCCTGCGACAAATAAGGCACCGTTTTTACTTCTATAATTATTTTATCTTCCACCATAAAATCTAGTCTACACCTACCCCTACGTTCTCCTTCAAAACTAATGTCCAAAATCTTTTCTCTCTCAAACATTATTCCATGCTCTAGCAAGTGTTGACTTATTGCATCACAAAACTGCTTTTCATTCCTATATCTTCCCAATTCATTGTGTACTTGAAACAATATTCCTCTCAATTTATATGATAACTCTTCATAAATCAACCCTCCTTGATTCATATTTATAATTTAAATAGTAAATCTATAGACTACTTATACTTAATCCTTAGAATCAGTAGTTAATCGCATTATCCGTAAACCCGTAGCTATTAAAATAGTTTTGCAACATCATCCACCGCCATCTCCCCTGGATTATTTATTATCCCATGCATATTAGTACCGCCATCACCCAACCAACGAGGCATAATATGAATATGAATATGGGGTATCAGCTGACCACCTGCTGTACCGTGGTTCCACCCTACATTAAAACCATCCGGATGTAAAACCTCTTCTATTCTTTCTTGGGCCTTTTTTACTGCAAGCAATAGGTCATGAAAGATCTGTTCATTTAGATCTAGAAGTGTTTCTGCATGAACTTTTGGAATTACAACTGTGTGTCCTTTTGACCTTGGTTCTATGTCCAAAAACGCCAAAGTATTATTATCTTCATAAATTGTGTAATTTGGAATTTCTCCTTTTGAAATTTTACAGAAAATGCATTCCATATTTTTATCTATGTTTTATTATTACACTTATAGATTAGCATATTATTCACTTTTTTTCAACCCCTCTTGCCAGACAATCAAATCTCCAAGCTCTACCAAATCATCCTCAATCAACCCCTCAATCAACTCATGTTTGCCTGGTAAAACTACCCAACACCTGTCTGCACCTGTTTTTTTGTGAGCAACTTCAAATATACTCGCTCTCGGCTCTCTCATCATCTCACTAAGTAATACCACTCTCTCCGGCTGACCAAATTGATAATCAATTGGAAATCCCCCACCCACAATCTCGCCTGCTGAGATACCTTCTAATGAAAGTAAAACCCAGGTATCAGCCAAAACACAAAAATTTTCCTGACTCTTATCAATATTCTCCCAAACATATTGCGCTGACCTGTATTCATCTGTACTCATCACTCTCATGTCAGGTCCAGATGCGTAGGTGGTAGTAGCAAACCAGCTTAGTATAAAAATCAAAATTAAAACTAAACTTTTTTTAAAAATATTGGATATTGAATATTGCCTGTCCGCCGAATTGGAGGAGATATTGGATATTTTTTTTATTCCAAATATAAAAAATATCAACAGTAATAGTGCTAATATTGCATCCAACCTACGTGTAAACAACCTGTCCCCTTCCAATACAAACCATCCAATAATATATCCACCCAAAACTGTAGTAAAAAGAAATCCTAAGCTTTGCCAAATTATATCTCTAACTTTTGTCAAACCGTAGAGTGCAGTGATCCAGATCAAAATAGTAAGTGGAATAATGTACCATCTCCAATCAGTAAACAAGCTCGATACAAATGCATAGTCTGGCGTATGATTGAAAAGAATATTTCCACTCAAAATATCATGCGGCCGAATAGCGCTGGCAAAGTACCAGCCTGAAAATTGACCGATGAGTTGTTTTACATTAATTATTAAATTGTAATCTGTAGGAACGAAACTAATTTTGGAAATTAACTCAACAAAAGGGATAATAAATATACTCGCAAATATTAAAATAACATATGCGCTAAGTCTTGATATGTGATGTGTGATACGTGATACGTGTTTTATTATCCACGAGGATAAAATAAAAATCCATATTAAAATAAAGTATAACGAATACCCAAAAACCATAAGCAAACTCAAACCAATTACTAGCCACTTCTGTTGCTTCACTCCAGTTTGCAAATATCTCAGCCACAAAAGTAGAGATAACAAAAAAATCAAAAATCCCAAACTATTGGCGAGTGACAGACTACCAAGAGCTTGGAAAGGAAACACAATGAAAGATAGACCTGATAACCAAAGTCCGATTCTTCGTGAATCAAATAAAATTCTGCCAATTAAAAATAATAAAATTGGAAAAGCTATTGACCACAAAATTGGCACTAGCCATTTGTTTGTTGTAATTAAATCAATCGATAAAGTTTCTGAAACCAAAACTGATGAACCCCACAAAGTTCCATAAGAATACTTGTGAGGGATAAGAAATACCTCGGGCAAGTCAGCTCCCAAAAATTCTCTCCAACGAGCCTCCTCACCAAACAGCACTGGTAGAATTGCGCCACCGTCTATGATCTGGCCCTCTACTGCAATATTTCGCCAAACATCGCCACCCCATGGCATCTGGTGCGAGAGTGGTAAATATGAATGTAATAAAAAAGAATGTAAAATAATAATAAATAAAATTCCACCAGTCTTGAAACGAGAAAAAAGTATTATTCCCAAAAGTAAGGTTAAAATAAAAAATATTGGTAAATAATATTGTCCTATAGTTTGCCAAGGAGAAAATAATATTCCACTGCCAGTCGAACTTGCCAATAGATATAAACCAACACTCCATAAAATCAAATACAATATTATTACCATGAATCTACTTTTGGAAAGACTTTTTATTTTTATAACACTATCTTTTACTATGAGTTTATTTCTTACCTTTGTGCTGACGGCAAACCAATAAACCAACAGAGTGGTAACTGTAATAATTACATAGTCCAACCAAATCAAGCTCGGGCTTAATTTATAATATATTACAAATATTGATGAGCACAAACTAAGTAATGTAAATGATATAAATGAACCCAATATTAAACTAGGCAAAACTTGTCTTTCCTTCCAAAACAACTTCCCAAATATCTTGCTCCACAAATATCCAGTGAGTAAGATAAATAGTAAAAACAATATTGACCCAACCCAATAATTATTCCAACTCGTAATTTGAAAATACAAAAAAAAGAGCTCAAGAGCTAGTATCAGTAATATTATATACTTTCGCATTGCTTTCATAAACCTCGTAAATGCACGTGCTTATGTGCTCGTGTGCTTATGTGTTTAAGCCATCAAACCCCGTGCGCAAACAAACTTACAACCGCAAATCCAATTGCCAAACCAAACACCCATGCACCAATAGTAAATAAATAAGGAAAATTAAACAAGAGTGCTGATAAAGTCAAAAATACTGCAAGGACTTGCAAAATCATTTTTATCTTGCCCCATACATTTGCCATATGCACTGTCTTGAATTTGTACCGAACAACCAGAGCACTCGCTATAAAAGCAATTTCTAATCCCAAAAGAGCTACTCCTAGCCACCAGTCATAATATTCAAACACCAAAAGCAAAACTAGTGAACCCACCAAAAACTTGTCTGCCAAAGGATCAAACATCATTCCGAACTTGGTAATCTTATTTCGTGTACGTGCCAAGGAGCCATCTATTGCATCTGTGAAAGCTACAATAACAAATAGTATAATGCCAACAAAATAATTACCAAACGCAATAGTCAAGACTACAATTGGTGTAGCCAAAAATCTAAACCAAGTAATTTTGTTTGGTGTAACCCAAAAAGGAATAAAACGTAAAAAAACCAAATCCATAAAATGGTCATGAGGATGCACTTCTTTTGGTTTTTGATATTCAAACTCATCTGGATGTTTGAGTTGATATTTTTTTATAATTCCCATATGTTAATATTTCTGAGTACTATGAGTGGCGACACTTTACCAAAACTATCAAATAGTCATTGAAAATCTTTCCTGCAATTCTAGGACATACTTTATAAACCAAATATCCTAAAAAATTAAATGCTCTGCTAAATTTTGACTCATCCTTATCTCTAAACAAATATTCATAAACTCCAGCATAATCTTTTTTTATAATTTCTCCGCAGTCTCTTTCCAAAAGTCTAGTTAAACTATTCGCATCATACACATTGATATGACCAATTTTTTTGATAATTCTCTTTCTAAAATTTCCTTTTGTTAGAATATCCATTAGCCGGTAATAAAAAGTATTCTCTAGTGGCACCTTGAATAAAGCAAAATCGGAAATCCTAGCAATCTCTCTCAAAACTCGTTGTGGATCTTCCACATGCTCTAGCACATCTATCATAAGTGTAAGATCAACTTCACCATCTGATATTCCTGAGTCCGAGATATTAGCCTGAATTATCTTATGAACATCTGGATTATTACTTTTCTGGATTTCAAGCATTCCTGGTGATAGATCTAGACAGTACTTTCTCACAGATTTAGCATTCTCTCCAACAATATATTTGGACAATTCAGAAAGAATAATTCCAGAACCCCCACCCACGTCTAGCAATGTGACATGATTAGCGCGAAATTGCTTTATAAATTCATCTACAAAAGGAAGTAATTTCTTGATTTTCCATGCAGAATCATGTTCATGTAAATCAGGATTTTTTGTAATATATTCATCAGTTGTATATAATGATGTTATTGTTTCATTGTCCATAAGGAATACGAATCCAGACTTTGCCTATAAGTAAAAAATTCTATACTATGTCAAAATCAATTTTCTCAGATAATTTACTAATAAAATATAGCACAATCATTCTGCTTTGTATAGCAGGAATTAGCCTTAGTGTCTACTCTCTGGTACCTGCTATTTTAGGAGGTATTGTTGGTATAATTTGCACTTTTATTTTTGGGTTCATCGTTTCCTATCTTATTTCAAATTTAAAATATTTTAAGTCAATACCAGTCTCACTCTGTTTTTCCAGTCTTACGACAGCGATTAGTCTAATTTTGATAAATAGTCTTATCTACTTTATTTATAAAATAACACCGACCACTGTCACGTTATCATTTGTATTACTTGCTTTTGTAGTCATATTTTTGAGCCGTCAGATAAAGATCAAACCACTCGAATTTTGCAAATTAAAACTGACTTTCAGAACTTCTCACATAATCGCAATTATTATCCTTTTTTGTCAGGGTCTAATGATCTACAAATTATTTTTAAAAACCACTACAGAAGCTCTTGCTTCTCCTTGGCTTTTGTTTGGCAACAATTTTTTTATTATTTATATTTTAACACTCGTACTTTTATTTATCTTTCAGTACCAGACAAAAAAGAATCCTCTTGCTTTTGTTTTCCTGATTATTCATTACTTTATAACTTTTGGCGTAGTGGCTATAATTTACAAACTTGGTTATGGTTATGATCCTTTTTTACATCGCGCAGCCGAATCACACATTTTGGAATTTGGTGCCATCTTACCAAAAACTCCTTTTTATCTCGGGCAATATATCACAGTGGTTTTGACAAATTTAATTTCGCACTTACCACTAAAACTAATTGACATCTGGCTAGTACCAATTCTCTCAGCTATTACATTACCTTTCTCTGCTTATTTTGGATCCAAATATGGATTGAAACTAAAAGACAACTGGGCCAGAATTACAGCCCTCCTCACACTGCTCTATCCACTAAACACGATGTACGTTACCACTCCTCATAATTTGGCAAACTTACTTCTTTTAAATCTTATTTTGATTTCTCCTGCAATTTATCAAAATCGTTCATTAATTGTACCATCCACAATCTTAGGCATTTTTGCTTTTATTGCCCAACCTTTGTCTGGTTTTTTTGCACTTTGGCTTTTGGCTGGAATTGTAATTTTGGACGTAGCCAAGAAAAAGTCTACTGCATTAATTTATATCTATACAATTGCAGGTATTATGGCTATTCCTTTTTTATTTTTAATTTACTGGTCACTGAACAAAATTTCTATTCCTACTCTCTCCACTATTAGTAATAATATTAATAATTTTCCTGACCTATTTTTACTGGCACCATATTACTTTATAAACCAGCAGGTGTCTTGGATTCTAGATTTTGTATATTTATCCAGAATATTTATTCCGATTCTTATTGTCGCTGTTTCTATTTTTGCTTTTTATAAATTGAAAGAAAATAAATTTAAGATCTATTTTCTACTTCCAATAATTATTTTGGTGAATATCTTTTTTATTATCACATGGCTGATTCACCCCGATCTAGATCCAAAAGAACAGCTACAATATGCCGAACGATTACGCCATATTCTAATTTTTTTTATTATCCCCTTTTCATCATTTGGCATTATATATTTATTAAAAAAGATTAGAAAAAAAACTATTTTGATTTTTTCTTTTATTTTTATTTCTCTTATACTAACCGCAACATGGTATCTAACCTATCCACAAAGAAATCCCAAAGTTCATTTTCCAGGACTCAATGTGACTCAGGCAGATTTTGATGCCAGCAAATTAATCCATGATGAAAATACTGATTCAAATTATATAGTGCTATCAACTATTTTGACTTCTGCAGCTTCTATCGAACAATTTGGATTTACTACTTATTTTGATACTAATCTAGGTCAATTTTTTTATTACTCCATTCCCAGTGGCAGTCCACTTTACCAAGCATATTTAAAAATGCTATATGAAGAACAAAGCCAAGAAACAATGCAAGAAGTAATGGATCTAACCAAAACAGACAAAGCATATTTTGTAATCAATTCTTACTGGCATGACTTTGCAAATATAGTAGAGGGTGCAAAAAAAACTGCCGACTCGTGGCAGGAAGTTGATGGTGGTAATATTTGGGTGTTTAGGTATGGAACCCTTTATCCCGAGCGCAGTGAGACTGAGTGAAACGAGGACGAACGAAGTCGAGGGATCTTTCTATTCTCAGTTTCTTGATATCAATAACGATATTGTGGACACAGACAACAAAATTTTAAACTAAATTCTGAACTTTCCGCCAGCTGGCGGATCGCTCGAAATTAAAAAAATTTACCCATACAGACTAATCAACCTACTAATATATTCTCCCTGACTCAACCCCACTAATGACTGGGTTGTTTTTTTACTCATCTCACCCAATTCTGTTCGGTGTTCCAAACACCAGCCCATTTTTTGTAAAAGCAAATCCGCATTGCCAGATTCAAATGTCAAACCATTCTCCCCTTCTTTGATAAGCTCAGCAATCCCTTCTATATGACTGGCTAGAACAGGAACACCGAAATATAAACTTTCGAAAATAACTGTAGGAGAATTTTCATAACAAAGTGATGGCACGACTGTAGCGTCCATTTGAGAAAATAATTCTGGCAATTTGGATCTATCGACTCTGCCATATATTTTTATTTTATCATTTCCCTCTACTGATTTTTTTAATTCTATGAGACCTGAACCACTACCGGCAACATGTAATTCACAATTTTGTTTTTGATCTATCAATTTTTTAAATGCTTCAACTAAAAGTGTTACTCCTTTGTGGCTTTCTATCTGACCCAGATATAAAAAACGACACACACTATCCTTTTCTTTGAATAATCTAGGCGTAGAATAATCAAAAGTAATTGGATTACGCAACACCTCGCATTTTGACTTTGGAAAAAATCCGCGTGACTGATAAAAATCCAATAAAAATTTAGACGGAGAAATAACTACCTGAGGTGAACCAATCATATTCTTCATTACCCATGTGTATATTTTTGTAGGAAATCCTGTGTAACGCCAATCATTTTCTTGGGCTTTCAAGATCATTGCACTTGGTTCTACCAGCTGAACATCGTGCACAGTGTGAACATGTCGGAGTCCAACTCTTTTTATTACCCTTGGAATAAGAAAACTAAGTCCCATCAGATTATGTGTATGTACAACATCCGGCTTTTCTTTTTTCAAAATTCCTTCAACCCATCTAGAAGTAAAAATATTAAAAATATCAATAATATGCCAAATAATTCTGGACACTATGGCATGCTCATGCCCTTCTGTATAAAAATAAATATTTTTGGGACGTCGTCGATAGATAGTCAATTTACCATCCCTCTCAATAATATTACCTTGTGGACACGAAGTAATAATCACCACCTCATGACCGTCCGACAACAAACCCTGGACCGTTTTGGATACGACCTGTTCTGCCCCACCTCTATCATAGGGTGGGTATATATTTTCGATAATACAGATTTTCATGACAAAAAGCAAAGCGCATGGAACAAGGAGCAAGTTATAACTACATTGTGTTATATACTCCCTAATTCTTGCTATGAATTATTGACCATAATATTTTACTGACTTCTTCTGATAATTTATATGTTTTTAAATATGACACTTCATCTATATAATTTTGGTCTTTTGCAAATTCGATTAAATATTGTGTTTCCTTCAATGAGCCAAATGATATTAGCAAAAAACGCCGATACTCACCTGGACTTTGTCTTGCAAACCCTTCAATTATATTTAAAATTATAGATAATGCAGAACGGCGGATTTGAGAAGTAGCTCCATACATTTCATATTTAGGGAATGAATTCACTAAAATATAAATCTCTTTCAGCAATAAATCAGATTTTATATATAACGGATTTGTTTTCGATATCATACGTTATAATTACTTGTTCCTTGCTTTTCGCTACTTGTTCCTTGTGTTTATCACCCAATGCCACCCCAAATGCTTAAACCCAGGAATTTTAAATAATATCTCATCCAGCCCCACAATAAATTTTTCAATTAATAATGGTAGCTTAATCCTTTTCTTCATTTTGAACACACGATAAATAAATTCCAAAAAATAATGCATCCAACCAGCAATAAGCCACATTGGTTTTATTTCCAAATCTTTCCATTCGACATTAAATAACTTTGTAATATCTCTATAAGAAAATCCACTCATCTCAGCATCAGCATGCGATCCGTCAGTAGTCTTTGTTCCAACTGCTTTGCACAATATTGGACGCAGGTTTTTGATAGCCCCAAAGTATAATGAATTTGGCTCAACTCCAATTACCAATAATCCACCTGGTTTTAAAACTCTTCTTGCTTCTGCTAACGCTTTTTTTGGATCTTCAAAATGATGCCAAGTAGCTACCATATACAGTCCATCAAAATAAGCATCTTGAAAAGGAAGATTCTCGCCATCGGCGGCAATATAATCTATATTAATATGACCTAATTTTTTTGCTGTTCTTTCCAAAGTTTTTGGAGAAATATCAGTAAGAGTAAGTTTATATTTTTCTTTTAGTTTGATAGCATCAGTACCACTACCTGCTCCAACTTCTAATATTCTACTATTTTCTGGCTGTTCATTTAGTTTATTTTGAATTATATTGTGATAAAAAATATTTCTCCATGCATCTAGTTGGTGAACATCTTTTGCATCTTCATAAAATTCATCATGATAATTTGCTTCATCAACTGCCAACTCCCCCATCTTCTCCGGCCATGCAATCCAAACTACACCTTGTTTTTCATAAGTGCGAGCCTTGTCTAAGCTTTGGGGAATATTTTCTTGCATACCGGACTACAGTATAAACAATCTATCATAGTTTTGCAAAAAAAATACATATCAACACCTTCCCCACACCTTACCCCTGCTATTAGTTGATAGAATTTGGCAAATGAGCTATCATACTAGCGCTATGAAAGACATCACTGACATCGAAAAAATTCCACCCCAAAACATGGAGGCTGAAAAGTCCTTACTTGGCTCTATTTTGATTGACAAAGAATCACTGATTAATATTACTGACATTATTGACTCCAGTGACTTTTACAAAAATGCTCATGGAGATATTTTTGATGCCATGTTAGAATTATCAGAAAAAAATGAACCGATCGACATTTTGACTCTTTCCAATCATTTACAAGAAAAGGGGCGACTAGAAAATATTGGTGGACGCAGTTACTTGGTCAGCTTGTCCAATGCTGTGCCTACCTCATCTCACATCAAGCAATATGCACTGATTGTTCAAAAGAAAGCTACTTTGCGAAAACTATTGGCAGCATCTGACCAGATCGCAAGACTTGGTTATCAGGAAGAAGCTGACGACATGGACAAGCTTTTGGATGAGGCTCAACAAAAAGTATTTTCAGTCAGTCAAAAACATTTGAAGCGAACTTTCACTGATATCCGTACAGTACTCAATGATGCTTTTGAGAGAATCGATGAATTGCACAGAGAAAAAGGAAAGTTGCGTGGAGTTCCTACTGGATATACAGAACTAGATAGCCTGCTTGCAGGATTACAAAAATCTGATCTTGTTATTTTGGCAGCACGTCCTTCTGTTGGAAAAACTTCATTTGCTCTCGACATTGCAAGACACGTAGCTGTGAAGCAAAAGGTACCAGTTGGCATGTTTTCTCTAGAAATGAGCAAGGAACAACTTGTAGACAGACTACTTTGCGCAGAAGCTGGTGTGAATTTGTGGAAGATGAGAACAGGAAACCTATCAGACAAGCCTGGTAGCGAAGACTTCCCGCGTATTGGTCATGCTATGGGAGTACTATCCGAAGCACCAATCTATATCGACGACACTCCTGGCAATACTGTTATGCAGATCAGAACAAAAGCCAGACGCTTGGCAGCTGAGCACGGACTAGGATTAATTATTGTCGACTACCTTCAATTGCTAGAGTCTCACCACAATAGAAGTGGTGACAACCGTGTGCAAGAGGTAGCTGAAATGAGTAGAAATCTAAAGGGAATTGCTCGTGAGCTGAATGTACCAGTGCTCGCCTTGTCTCAGCTCTCTCGTGCTGTTGAGGCAACCAAGCCAGCTATTCCAAAACTCTCTCACTTACGAGAGAGCGGATCTATTGAACAAGATGCCGACGTAGTAATGTTCATATATCGCAAATCTGCTGATCGTGGTTACCGTGAAGAAGATATTCCACCTGATGAAAAAAATATTGGTGAAATTCATATTGCCAAGCACAGAAATGGTCCGACTGGTATGGTACGATTATTTTTTGATAGTGCATTGGTAAGTTTTCGAAATCTGGATGTAAAATTTGGTGACTCTGCCCCACCAGAAGCAAACAGACCACCACAAGTAGTAACAGAAAAAGTAATGCCAAAATTTTAATTATTAATCCCGAGCGAACCCCGATAACAATCGGGGTGAGTCGAGGGATCCTTCGAAATCACAACTGAGTGTATTATCAATGTCATTGTTAATACACTCAATGTTGCTTTTGAAAGATTTCTCCACTCGCCCTTTGGGCTCGGTCGAAATAAATATACCCTATGTTCAACAAACTCAAACAATTCAAGGACATGCGATCTCAAGCCAAAGAACTGCAGAGCAAACTCTCTGACGAATCAGTCACAGTAAAATCCGCTGGTGACAAAGTAGTTATGACTATGGATGGAAATTTAACAATGACAGGGTTAGCAATTGATGAAGAAATGCTTACTCCTGACATGAAAAACAAACTTCAAGAAGGAATCAAGGACGCTCACAAAAATGCAATGTCCAAAATCCAAAGAATTATGGCCATGAAAATGAAAGAGATGGGTGGAATGCCAAATTTTCCTGGTGTTTCATAATATCATGTAATAATAGATCAAATTAGTAAAATTTAAAGAAAAGGAATACAAATTTCTAATTGACCTAATTATTCTAAAAAATATCCAAGCTCCAATTCACAATTGGATATTGTTCATTGGTTATTTTTTAGAAATTAGAAATTAGAAATTAGGTGAATTTTTTTATGTATTCTGATCCAATTCAAAAATTAATTATTGCCTTCTCCAGTCTCCCAACTGTCGGTCCGCGCACGGCTGAAAGGTTTGTTTTTTATTTACTAAAGTCGGGAAAAAAAGACGTGGCTGAGCTTACCAACGCATTGAAAAATCTAATTGGTAATATAAAAAGTTGTGAAATTTGTTGGGATTTTTCAGACACTTCGCCCTGTAAAATCTGCAATGATCCAAAGCGTGACTCTTCTACAATCTGTATTGTAGAAGAATCACAGGACTTGCAATCAATTGAAAAAACTAATGAATACATTGGTAAGTATCACCTCTTACGTGGGACAATAAGACCAGACGATGAAGATAGTATTAAGTTTTTAAAAATAAAAGAATTACTTGTACGCTTACAGAACGAAAACATAAAAGAAATAATTCTTGCACTCAACCATGATCTTAGTGGTGAAAATACAATGATGTATCTGGAAAAAAAGATTAAAGAAACAAAACCGAATTTAAAAATTACACGACTAGCTCGCGGACTCCCAATGGGTAGTGATTTGCAGTACGCGGATGAGATAACTCTGGGGAGTGCCCTAAAAAACAGAACAACGTCATAAAAAAATAATTGCTTGCATGTTTGTTCTGTTGTATTTAAACGACTATACAACGTTAGATAGATACAATTGATCTAACCTGATTTAATTACACCCCGGGGGTCTGGGGGAAAAGCTGTTTGAGCCCCCAGTACTATGTTTACCATAGTATACCACATGCAATGGGGCGAGTTCTTTTCCCAAGGGACTTTTTGGTTCTTTTTGGTCACAAAAAGAACAATCAATACCAAAAAACTTTCATAATTTTTTTTCTATTATACAACCATATAAATATACAGTGGATTCGATCAGAATTAATTAACCATCTTCCGTTGGGTGTTTTCATAAAAAAAATTAAGTTTTAATTATCTGAGAAGGTATGACGTCTTGTGCTTGAACATTGCCCTTCCCTCACTTCATATCTCACTATGAGACACTAGTTTTTATTTTTCGCACAAGACGCACGCAAGTAGATTCCATGGTTGAGGAACATGTCTGTCGGGGACTGTTCCTCAACCATGTTTTTGAGAATTTCTTTTCGAATGCCTTTTTCTTTGAGCCCCACTCCCAATGAAAGAGATCTATATATGTTCTGTCATATTTATAAATAATGTCAAAAAAAAATCCACCAGACAATAGTGAATTTCAAATCGATATAAAGGCTGGCGTTGGTAGATGACAGACCTTCGAAAACACATCAGAAAGATGAGGCGTCCAAAAAACACCTTCCTGACTACGGGATTAATACCCGTATCGTAAGTCAATAACCTACCAACGCTATGTACAATAATTACACAAAACAAAAATAAAGTCAAAACAAAAACCGCCACAATGATCCGTACCCCCTTTAGTAGACACGAAATAAAAACCAGTTAAGCAGTTGATAAAAGATGATTTCTGTATTCTACAGGAGTCATCTTTTTTAAATCCCATTGTTGTCTCTCGTTATTGTAGTAATCAATATATTCTC